>CAMNHD010000017.1 GCA_946538875.1 uncultured Treponema sp. | reverse complement strand
TCCATATACAGATGGGCCAGTGTTCCAAAGTCCTCGTGACCAAAGCCCTTGTCGCGGGTCTTCCTGAGCAGCTCCGCAATTTCCGGATAAAGATCTGTGGCTTCCTGCAGGGAAGTTTCCGACTCTCTGTCACTGTGTTTCTCAAGGCCGCTCGGGGTAAGGTGCATGTCCGGCACAAAGGGAGTGGTGAGTGTTTCTTCTGACGGCTCAAAGACCTTGGAAAAAGTCTGTATGCGGCGGTTAAGCTCCTGCGGTCCAAAGTCTTTCTTTTCAGAACCGCCCTGTCTCTTTTTGTAAAAGTCTTCAAGCGGCATGGGATAAAGGCTTGTGAAATCGAATGGTGCCTTTTGGTTGAACTCAAGGGCTGATTCAAATTGTTTTCCAAGCACAAAGCCTTTGGGCAGCACGGTTGACTCAGGATAATAGTACTCCACTATTCCTTCAAGAATGGATGACTTTGCTGTGGAAGACTTTCCCTTTGGTCTGTCCCATGTTCCAAAAACAAAAGCCTGCTGTTCGGCCCGGGTAAGCGCCACGTAGAAGACCCTGCGGAATTCTGCGTCAGCCTTGTCGTTTGCAAGTGCCTGCTGCAGAGTAAAAAAGTAATTGTCCTGTGAACGCCCTGTCCTGACTGAAAGGCCATACTCCGGTGAATAGAAAAACAGTTCCTTGTCGACTTCGGCCCTTGCGTTTGAGGTGCATCCAATTATAAAAACGTACTTGAACTGAAGCCCCTTGCTTTTGTGGATGGTCATTATCTGAACGCCGTCCTTTGCTTCCAGCGGGTACTGCACTGAATCGGAGTCAACGCTCTGGTCGCTCTGCTCAAGCATTTCCAGAAAACCTGCCGCAGTGATTCCCTGCTCATCGCATTGACGGGCCAGTTCAAACAGAAGGTCGTACTGCTCGGAAAAAACAGCAGCCCTTGGGTTCCACTCGAACTCCAGCGAATATCCTGACTCGTACCATAGTGCTGTTATGCTCTTGGTTAGTTCCTGGGAAAGAACCGTGCCGGTCATGCGGATAAAGAAAGCCTTTGCGTCCTGGTATTTCTTGTACTGCATCCCGTTCAGGTTCTGCTCAAGTTCCACATCGTAGGCATCGCTGAATGCTTCCGGTTCTTCCCCAGCTGTGCTGTGTGCGGAAAGAACGGCAAGAACTGTCTCCATGCCCGCCGCACTCATTCCGCAGAAGGGGGAGCGCAGAACCGCCGCAAAGGCCTGCGTGTCGGACGGATACATGCACAGGCGGATAAAGCTGTAGATGTCGTTGACTGGAGCTTCGCGGAAAAGATTTATCTGTCTGTCCACAGTGTACGGGATGCCCCTTGCGCTCAGCATTGCCGTCATCACGGGATAGGAAGTTCTTGAGCGGTAGAGCAGCGCCATGTCGGAATATGAGACGCCCTTGGAATTGAGTTCCTGCATTATGTCCGCTACCTTAAGGGCAATAGTCTGGTCGCCGTTTGTGTAGTCGGGGTCGTACCGCCTGCCATCCTTTGTGGGGTTGCGGTTGCACATGTAGAAGTGCACGGGACATGGTGCGGACAGAGGATTGTTTGCGGCAAAGGCGGCACTTTCCTTGGTCTGCACTGCGGGATTTCTTTTGGCAAGAGTGCGCTCTGTAAACAGAGCCTTGTATGTATCAGGCTTTCCTGTGGTTCCTGAGCAGGAAAACTCGGATGGGAAGACCCATTTTTCCGGGAACATTTTTTCTTCGCGAGAGTCTTCAGGAATCTTGACTGCATTGCCGTTTTCGTCAGTGTGCCAGCCACCGAAAATAAGATTGAATGAATCCAGGAGTTCTGTCGTTGAGCGGTAATTATAGTCAAGCACGAGCCTGTCTTCCGGTGCATGGCCTGCTTCTATTTCCTGCTGGGTTTCTATGAACACATCGACTTCAGCTCCCTTGAAGCGGTAGATGGACTGCTTGTCGTCACCAACGTAGAACACCGGTCTCTGGATAAGGCGCAGCAACTCACCGTCACGGCGGTTGTTGTCCTGGAACTCGTCAATCATAATCCGCCTGTAGGTATTGTGCTCCTGCCCGCGGATATCGTCACAGTTCTTCATGATGTCCAGCGCAAGTTCTGACACATCGGCAAATGTAAGCTGACCGCTCAGCCGCTTTGAAAGATTCACTTCATAAAGGAGCTGATCCAATAGTCCAAGAAGATTGCGGATTTCCCGGTAGTCCATGATAAAGCCGGAGAGTGAAATAAGACGTTCCGCGAGGCCAGTTCCATCCTTGGAATAAAAGCGGCGCATCGTTTCCTTTAAGTCTTTGGTTCCGCTGCGGTAGCTCACCTGGCTGACAATTTCCTGAATCCTTTCCGTCCAGTCGGAAACAGAACTGATTGTGGCTCCAAGGGTCTCCTCGTTTTCAAAAGCTTCCCCGTCTATGACTCCCTCTTTAGGCATCAAGGAAAGCTGTTCCAGAATCATTCTGGCTGCCTTTGCAAGAGGTTTTTCTTTTTCCTCATCGCCAAGGTTGTCATACTGCGTGTCAAGGTCCTGCAGGAATTTGGACAGGTAATCGAATGAAGGCTCGCTTGGATTGTGAAGAAGTCTGTTCCACTGCCGCACAACAGCAGCCTTTTGCCTGAGCAGTTTTTCTTCAAAGAAGTTGGCGGGCGACATTATTGTGGTGTAGCGTTCAATCACCTTGGCAAAGAAACCGTCCACTGTGTCCATGATTTTTCCCGGACCGGTGATTGCCTTTATTCCGCATTCCTCCTGATTGTTAAGCACAAAACGCAGTGCTTTTTCCCTTATCACAGCAGAAGCTTCTGAACCGCCTGAGGTAAAGTCCGGCCTGATTCCGTAGCGGTTGGCTGCCTGGCGCAGAATGTATGCACGGTAGGAATCCAGTGTCTGTATGTGAGCGGCTGCAAAATCCTTTATGCCCTGGTCCACATTCCTTTTCTGCTCGGCTGTCAGCTTGTCGGGATTGCGCTGTATTGTCTTGAGGGTGGCATAAATTCTTTCGAACATTTCCGCCGCCGCTTTTTTGGTGAAGGTAAGCGTAAGTATCTCGTCGGACTTTGCGCGTCCGGTTGCCACAAGCCATGCAAACCTTGCGGAAAGAACCTGGGTCTTGCCTGAACCCGCACCGGCCGATACAACAAACGACCCCTTTTTCATGTCGTCGTCATCTGAACAGCACACCTTAAGCTGCCTGTCGTCAAGACGACGCTCAAGACTTGTCAAAAACGGATATTCTTTTTCGTAATCAATGCTCATCACAGACTCTCCCCGGCGGCGGTGTAAGTGGTCCTGCATACGCTGCAGTATTCACATTCAATACAATTCTCGTAAGGCCTCACTTTTTGGGGGTCCGGCACAAAGTCACCCTCCCTGACCATGCGCGAAAACTCCTTTGCAAAAAATTCGTCCACAGTCTTGACTGTCTGGCTGAACAGATCTGAAATCTCCTGGTTGGCAGAATCAAAAACGGGTACAGCCTTTGGAGCGGCAATTGTGTAGAACGATGCTGCATTCACTTTCTGCCGGGGTTCCTCTGCATTCCAAATGCGGGTATAAATCGCCATCTGGAAATTGCTCAGTCCCTTTCCCTTTTCTTCGGACAGCGGGTCAATCAGATACTGCCCGTGAACATTTTTTGTCTTATAGTCCACAATGCAGATATCCTTGCCTTCCTTCTTAAGCACAAGGTCGATTGATCCGTAATACACATAGTCCTTGCTGCTTGAATCCTCCGCATAGCCAAAGTGCTCCACGTCCACAACTTCCGCGCCTCCGGCATGCTCTGGAAGACAGAAAGTCCTGAGAAAATTCAATACAATGGAACAAAAGCCATCCCGCTGCCTGTAAAGTATTTTCTTGACAAGCGGACTCCAGTAAAACGAAAGGCTTTTGTCCTCCAGTGCCGCAGTAAAGAAACCACCGTCCTTGTCGTTGAGCACACCTGCAATTTCTTCCTCGGCGTCAACGGCCACGGTCCCCCCGGCGTTTTTAGTCCAGAAGCAGAGCCTGCCTTCTTCATTCACAACAGGAAGCCGGGAACCTCTGGCTGTATTCTGCCTGCACCAGAGCATAAACTGTTCAAGCAGACTATGAAGAATAGAACCAAAGTCTAAATAGTCGGAAAGCGAAGCGTCAAAGTTGGTGCCTTTTATGCCAAGCGCGTAATCGTAGAGCCACGCCCTCCTGCATGGGACAGTTTTAACCAGGGCAGACTGCGAGATGTGCACCATTCCAGGATATGGCTCAGGGTTTTCGGGCGACGCATGCGGCACAGATCCATCCGTGTTGACTTCTGCCTTTACCCCCCTGAGCGCCGCATTCATTGTTGGAAGAGACGCCTTGTACGCTGAGTCATCCGTCTTATGCGCACTGCGCCACTTGTCAAAGGCCTTGCACTGCCAGTCACTGGTCACAGAGCAGACCTTGGCATTCCCGCCGCAAAGTGCCTCACGGCAAATAGTAACAAAGTCTCCCGCCGGCACACCCGCCCTTTCCGCCACAAGATAATCCTCCAGCGTCGTAGGACTTGTGCCCGAATACAGAGGCCGTTTTTCCAAAATATTGTACGGAATCAAAAAGCCCGTGAAAGACTCCTTTGCGCAGGTGAACACTGTGTTCTGCCCCATGGCATACAGTCTTACATAAGTGTCGGAGGCAAGACTGGACTCCACAATGCCAAGCTCACGCTTTTTTGCCGCGCTCAGGAAAAGCAGTTCCTTGTTCGGAACAGTCATGTCCTTCTGGTTGGCGTTCATAACAAACTGGTACTTATATGCAGAAGAGGCGCTGACCTTGTAACCGAACACCGAGACGCCGGAGGCAGAAAGCTGCTCCTGATAGACAGTAGAATCAATCACAGAAAGATAAAACGAAAACGCATTCTCGCAGACAATGGAATACTTTTCCTCAAGCTCTATAAGACTGTTGAGCTCGTCAATGCATTTTCCCATAAGAAGATTGTCACGCTGGTTGAACCTCTCCTTTTCCAGGTGTCCGTAGCTTCCGGAACCGTGGGCACCGTCCCTGAACATAATCCATGCATCCTTGACCTCAGAGAAATTGCGTGCATTGCACATCTTGACAATGCATTTCTTGAGCGATGCATACAAGGCCTTTTCCTCAGAGTTGCCGCCTTTGAGCTTAAGGGCTTGTTCCCAGTAGTCCACACCGTCCTCAGGGTTGCAGATACACCTGCCCGCCTGCCCAGTCTCAAGCAGCGACTGGTTGACGGAAAAATTCCTCCACGGAAGAGTCTTGTCCAAAAGCAGAGAACGCACACTGTCGTAAGAAAAATTGTGCTCGTAGCACTCATGTATTTCGCGGAAGATTCTTCCAACCCCGGCAGAAAGAGTTTTTGCCGCGCGGACCACATAGGGAATTCTGTACAAGTCAAGTTCCCTTTCCAGATACGGCCGCCATGTTTCGATATCCGGTACCACAATACTTATTTCCGTCCAACTGGCACCAGACGCAACAAGCTCACGGATTTTTAGAGCCACGTAGCGCAGCTCAGTGCGGGCATTAGAAAAATACAGAACCTCAGGATTCCTTAGTCCCGCAGGCAGAGATTCCTCCCCACCCATCTGCACAAGATGCACCCTAGGATTCATGGCAGGATTCAGGTAAGGCGCATAAGTATCCCAGTCCTCAAAGACCTCCGGATAAAAAATATAATAATCCCTGTCCATATTCCTTACACACTGCTCAAGCTCGCTCCTGTCCACCCACGAAGGCTCAAAGAATTTCTTTTCCTCAAGAAAGGCGCAGTACTTCTGGTAAAGAGTCTCGTAATCCGCATCTATGTCATCAGAATGCGCACCTGGCTTCTTCATATATGCAGTGTGCTTCTCGTGCCAGAGCTTAAGAGAAGGCAGCATAGAGGCAATCCAGTCAGTGAACGAAAGCACATCCTTGGGCCGGGCAGAGAATCTGGGCGGAATAAGAGTCCTTACCAAAGGTTTCCCCGCTGCACATGAACTGCAGCATTCCACAATGAACGCCCTCGCAAATAATTTCCTCATTATGGAAGGAACGGAGTCGTATCCCCTTACCTCAAGCTTGAGCTTCTTTGCCTTGAACGAGTCCCAGGCAAAAAAACGGTCGCGCTCCACCACAGTAGTTCCGCTGAGTTCCGGATGCAGCACAAGAAAATCCTCCCAGGAATCAGCCGCAAGCTCAGTGGAAAAAACAAAGCTGGAATTCCTGTCGCCAACATGACGCAGAAGAATATCCTGAATCGTATCCATACCAGTTCCCCCTTAAAAAACACCCGGCATGTCACAGGCCGTCCGCCAAGCAGACCTTTCTACAAAACTATCTGTCCGCACCGCCGGCATCGTCAGAAGTCATAGCGGAAGCAGACGAGTTTCCCGCAGCAGGAACAGGCGCAGCAGAAGCTCCCGCCGCCAAAGCCTTTTTTTCGTCATTGGAATAAATCGCCTTGAGCACAATCGGAGTGACCACCGATGATACTATTATAAGCAGAATCACAGCCGTAAAGAAAGTACCCTCCAGCAGCCCTTCGGTCAGACCGCGCTGGGCAACAATAAGAGCAACCTCTCCACGGGTCATCATGCCGCAGCCGATTTTCAGACTGTCGCTGGTACCAAAGCCGCAGAGCCTTGCCATAGAACCGCAGCCCATCACCTTGGACAGCATACCCACAACAACAAAAGCCACTGCAAAAAGCAGAATCGTAGTGTCCACATTGCGGATGTTCGTTCTAAGACCGATACATGCAAAGAACACCGGTCCGAACAGCATGTAAGAGTTCACGTCCATCTTGCGCGAAATATACGAAGAGTCCTTTGTAGAACAGAGAATCACACCCGCAACATAAGCGCCCGTGATGTCCGCAACCCCAAAGAAATGCTGCGCAATATAAGAAAAGCTGAACGCAAGCGCAAGACCCACAATAGGAATGCGCCTTGTGTGACTGTGTTTCTTTTCGTAAAATTTAAAAATCTTGTAAAACAAAAATCCCGCAACAAATGCGAACACAAAGAAAAGCACAGTCTTTACAAAAATCATCAGGACACCGCTGCCCTTCCCCGCCTGGGTCACATCAGGATTGAGCCCAATCACAAAAGTGAGCACGAGAATACCGATTACATCGTCAATGATTGCACTGCTCACAATCGTTGTTCCCACAAAAGAGGAAAGTTTTCCCAGTTCCTTGAGCGCCTGAACCGTAATGCTCACCGAAGTCGCCGTAAGAATCGTGCCGATGAACAGAGCCTTGTAGAACTTATCCGAACCAATCTTGTCAAAACCGTAGAATCCCATGAACAGAAGGGTGCCGCAGATTAGCGGAATGAACACACCCGCACATGCAATCAGAGTCGCCTTGAGTCCGGACTTCTTAAGGTCCTGGATATTGGTTCCAAGCCCCGCATTGAACATCAGCATGATCACGCCGATTTCCGCCATTCCCTCAAGAAAACTATCCAGTTTGACCCAGTTTAAAATACTCGGGCCGATGATAAGACCTGCAACAATTTCGCCCGCCACCTGGGGAGCCTTGAGTTTACGAGCCGTAAGTCCGAATACTTTTGCAAAGATGATAATGATAGCCAGCTGTTTAAGGATGTTTACCGTTTCCATTGATGAGCCTTCTAAATTTCCTGTTGATTTGTGCCCCAAACTATACACCTTTTTTTTCAGTTAAGCAATCGGGGGCATTTTTTTTATCCGGAACGAACCGCATTCAAAACAGACATGCATTCAGCGCACTGCGCAGAGACACTTGTCTCAAGGTCCCCGCTTTCCGGGGGTTCCTTGCGCAAGGCGCAGAACGCCTTCCGCAACGCACGTCCCACTCACGTGAGCCGTGCGCCCCTACAATCGGGGTTAGCCGTTTCGGTCCGCCCGGTAAGCGACGCCTATTTGAACAGCTTCTTTATTTCCTTTGCATAGAGCTTTACAATCTTGTGACGCATAAGCTCCTGCTTGGAATTCATCTCCCTGCCGATTTCAAAACTGTGGTGCAGAATATGGAAGTTCGCAATGCGTTCGCATGAACGGAAGCCTGTCTTTGCACTGACATTTGAATCAATCTCCTGCTGCATGAGACTCTTTATTTCTGTGGAGTCCAGCAGGGAATCGTAACTGTCATACACAATGTGGTTCTCCGCCGCAAAAGCCTCGACCGCATCCTTCTGAGGAACAATCAGTGCGCTGACAAATTTCTTGTCCTGTCCAAGAACAACTGCGTTCTCTATGTAAAGGGACTTCTTTACAGCATTCTCTATAACCACAGGCTCTATGTTCTCACCGCCAAGCAGAACAATTGTATCCTTTGCACGGCCCACAATCTTGATTTCGTAATCCTGGCTCAGCATGCCAAGGTCTCCGGTATTGAGCCAGCCGTCAGAGTCTATGATCTGGGCAGTAAGATCAGGCCGCTTATAGTACCCCTTCATTATCTGCCTTCCACGGGCCATGACAATACCCCTCTTTCCAGGAGGAAGAGGTTCACTGGAAACAATCTGTCCGTCCTTTTCTGCAACAATCTTGATTTCCGCACATGGGAAAACTTCACCCACACATCCAAAGCGGGGCTTACCGGAGTTGCGCACAGACAGAACAGGAGCCGTCTCGGTCATGCCGTAGCCTTCCAGCAGATTGAATCCGATTGCATGATAAAATGCATCAGTGGCACCCTGCAGTGCACCGCCGCCGGAAATCGCCGCAACCATCCTTCCGCCAAGCTTGGCCCTTATCTTCCTGTAGAACAAAAACTCACCCGCAAGATGAGGCAGGAACAAAAGCGCAAAGGGAATCATTCCGCATATAAAATCAAAGGCCCTGGGATACTTCTTGTAGTGGCACACCAGACCGCGCACACGGTCACGCGCCCATGAATAGTTCCGGCCAAGTGCGATGAACAGTTTGTAGAAGGTGTAAGACCACCCTCCCCTGCTGCGCATCTCGCGCTCCACGCCCTGGGCAATTGCCTCGAAAAGGCGCGGAACTCCGCACATCCACTGCGGCTGAACCACCTGCATGTCAGCAAGAATCCTGCTGGCCACCGGCTTGGAATAAGCAAAGCCTCCGTTAAGCGCAATCACCATATAATTGAACGCGCGCTCAAAGGAGTGCCAGACCGGAAGAACGGAAAGCCACAGGTCGCCTTCCTTGGCATCCACCAGCACCGAACCGCAGACCTCGCACTGAGTTATGTAATTGTCATGGGTGAGCATTACGCCCTTGGGGGTTCCCGTTGTTCCTGAAGTAAAGATGATTGTGGCAAGATCGTCAGGCTTTATCTCATCCATACCGGCCTCAACCGCCTGCTTCTGGGCCTTGGTGGCATGGCGTCCCTTAATCTCAAAGTCGGTAAAGCAGTGCACAGTGATACCGGCTTCGCTTGCCCTCTGCACAAGTTCCTTGTCCGGCGGGTCAAAGAGTATCGCGTCCTTGAGTTCAGGAACCTCAGCAGGATTCTCCATCACTTTCTCAAACTGACGCGGATTCTCAAAGAAGGAAACCCTGCAGCCGGCATAGTTCAGGATAAAGCGTATCTCCACACCCATGGAGTCGCAGCCACGGGGAACATCGGCGGCACCAAGACTAAGCAGGGCAAAGTCGGTGACCATCCACTCACGCCGGTTGTCAGCCATAATACCGACAAGATCACCCTTCTTGATTCCGAATTCCTTGAGCGCACAGGCAAGCTCCACCACACGCTCATAGACATAGGTGTAGCTGTAGCGGTCAAAGCGTCCATGCTCATTCTTGCAGGCCTGAAGCGTTACGTCCGGGCATTCCTGACGCTTGAGCTGCAGAAGCTTGGGCAAAGTTTTGCCAAGTGTATTATCTATCCGAGATTTGTCGAACATAATTCCTCCCCTACTCTTCCTTCCATCCAACCAAGGAAGCATCTTTTGAACTGAACACCATCACAAGCTTACGGATCCTGACATCTTCCCCGAACGGCGGATAAATGGACTCATAGTCCTTCTGCTCTATGCGTGCCATTGCATCCTGGACCACATCCTCAAGCAGAAGCCCCTTGTCCATCCGCAGACAGAAAATGTAATGCATTCCTCCATCGCTCAGAGGAACACGGACCACCACATCGGTGGGAGACGCAGAATCAACGCGGAAACCTGTCAGTCTCACCACAGCATGAAGGGCAACCCTGAGTGCATACTCAGAATCAAGCTTTCTTTCCTTGAGAGACTTTGCATCCGCAAACGCCTGTACAAAATGGTTTACAAAAGAACTGGTGTCACCGCTGCACAAAAAGCGGCGGAACATTGCAATCTGGGAACCGGCACGGCTCAGCGAACCGATTCTTGTAAAATAAGGGAGAAGGCTCTTGTAAAAGCCCGTGGCAACTTCGCTGTTCGGCAGGGAGAGCGTAAGGAGATTGTCCCTTCCGTCATAGCTGGACACAGTAAGATAACCCGTCTGGTAAACAAGGGAAGTCATGTCGGTGTCAGTCCAGCGGTATTCCATAAGGTCGTCCGCATCCACCTGCACTCCTCCCAGAATATTGAATAGGTCGTAACCAGAAGCAACAAGCATCTTGACCAGCATACCGGGAACACCAGTCTGCAGCCAGTAAGGCCTGAAGTCACCGTTGGCCAGTGCATTGAGCACACTGAACGGATTGAGAAGCGCCTTGTCCCCGGAGTCAAACACACGTGAAAAACGGTAGCCGCCGTACATAGCCTCCAAAAGTTCTATGGTTTCGGAACCGCACACAGCCTCCATGTCGGAAGGCAGGAAACCGCACATATCCCTATAGTCGCCGCTCATGGAGATATCACGCGCCTGTGAGGAACCGTTGAAGATGTTCACGCTTTCAAATTTAGTGATGCCGGTGATGAATACAAATTTGAGGTAATAGTCGTTTCCGTTAAGAGCGCTGAGCAGTGACCTGACAGTTTCCTTGTTGCTAGTCTCAAGAGGAGAAAAAGCCGCGTCAAGTATAGGCTTGTCATAGTCGTCAACCAGAACCACCACGGGTTTGCCGCTTGCCTCGTAGGCACTGCGGATGATCCTCTCAAGGCGCTGCGGGTAAGAAGCCCGGGAAGCCTCAATACCGTATGTCTCCTCATGGGAGCGCAGCATAGAATCTATGAAGTTTTCAAGAACCCCTTCATGGGAAAAAATGTCTGTGGAAAAATCAAGGCGGATGACAGCATACTCCTGCCAGGAAGTCTCAAGCGAAGCAATGTCCAGGTCCTCAAAGAGATCCTGCCTTCCCCTAAAGTAAGCCTCCATTGTAGAAAGCAGCAGTGACTTTCCAAAATAACGCGGCCTGCAGAAAAAGTAAAAGCTGCCCTCCTGAACAAGGCGGTAGATATAGGAAGTCTTGTCCACATAAAAGTAGCCCTCTTCCCTGAGCTTCTCAAAATCCTGAACACCTACAGGAAACTTTGCAGCCACTGAAACATCCTGCACAAGGTTCTCGCCCGACACCTCAGGCTCGACAGCATCTATTTCTTCAATCAAATCACCCATTTTAATAACCCTTAACTTTATTCGGAAAAGTATATCAGATTAAAGTGTAAAATTCTATAGGGAATAACATAAATCCCCGGAAATCAGCTTTCACTAAAGACAGAGGGGATCAGGCGCATAGCCCCGATTGGAGCCATGGGGCGCAGCCCCAGACAGACGGCACGCACGGCGGGACGGCTGGCCGGAGCGGAAGCGCAGTGGCGGAAAGCGGGTAAGTACCGGACAGAAAACACACGTTTTGAGCAGGTTTACAAACCCTATAAAAAGAGATATGCTCCACGCAGAAGAATAGACCGTAAGGAAAAAGCCGCCGGACAAACTGTTACTAATTACACTGAATGGTAACAGTTTTTTGGGCTAAAAAAGTGCTATATAATAGAAGAAAACTGCACAAAATTAGTAACACTTTGTCCAGAAACAGCCCTGAATTCAGCCTGTATGGAGCCGCCTAAGCCTTTCAGACAGGTCTAAAAATGGTAACAGTTTATCCGGGAGAGGGACGGCCGGAATAGTAACAGTTTGTCCGGACAAAACCGCCCAGGCCGGAGCGATAGTAACAGTTTATGCCCGGCTATCCACAACTGGCCTGTGGATAAATTGCCGCAATGGTAACAGTTTTACCCTGCGGCCCACGTCAACACAAGTCTTTGCACCA
>CAMNHD010000016.1 GCA_946538875.1 uncultured Treponema sp. | reverse complement strand
CGAAACTATTCAGGCTGATGTGGACTCTGTGACTGAAAATGCCATGACTTTGGGGTGGGCCCTTCCTGTGGATTCCGAGGGAGCGGCTGTGAACCTGAGCAGAATCGTTGTGGTCTCATATGCCGTGGAAGACGCGGAGGGTACTGGAAAGACGCTTGTCTCTGTAAAAGAAGTGGAAGATACAGGCGCTGTTTCCTATACTGTGGACGGGCTTGCCGGAAGCTCTAAAACTGAAACCAAATACTATCTGCATGAAGTGTATCTTGTGAATGCGGCGGACAACTGCTGGTACAAGGCTTCTTCCCAGGTGACAGCTACTGCGGTGGACGAGACTGCCCCTGCTGCTGTGAGCGGTGTCGGAAGCACTGCGCACGATCATTCCGTGGATCTTTCCTGGACTAATCCTGCCGACTCTGACCTTGGTTCCATTGTGATTAAGGTGGTGAACAAGGATGATGCGGAAGATGTTTATGATGACGTGGAGCTTTCTGTTGACAATGAGACAGACGGAATTGCTCCCGGCACGGAAAGCCATTATACGCTTACGGGGCTTAAGACAAACAGGACTGCGGGTGTAAGCTACAAGATTACCATTGTAGCTGTCGACAAGACCTCCAATGCCGGCAGCGGGTATGACCTTGATGTGACCACTGTTGCGGATACGACTCCTCCTGCTGCTGTGAGCGGTGTTGATGTCACTGTAAAGGGCGTGGTTTTTGAAGACGGTGTCCGTAAAGCAACTTATGACATGACGTGGGTAAATCCTGAGGATGGGGATCTTGCGGCCGTTTTGGTGGACGAAAATGATGTTGGTAAAGACGCTGACGGAAATATAAAGAATTCTGTTGTTGACGGAAAAATGACTTTTAGCGCCGAGGGAAAGGCCAGCACAGTATTTACTTCTGTTGACGAGGTTGGAAATGAAACTGACTTTGTGATTGAGGTTGATGCAGGCGATTTTATCTATGCGATGGGAGCCAGTGTTGAAAACCTTTATTCAAATGCCTACATTGTAAGCGGACTTGAGGACTTTGTGCCCGGAGAGGGAAAGGCCTATTATCTTGTGGCCTGCACTGACGACGAGACGGACCCTGTTGTGGAGACAGGCCCGATAAATACTGCCCAGGGTACGATAATCCGTGGCCTTGCTGCCGGAAAGAAGTATACTGTTGCCGGAAAGACCGTGCGGACCGGTCAGGGCTATACCATTACTTATGTGGACAAAACCTTTGTGGAGGAGGGACCGGAGGTTGCTCTGCAGGTTGCTTCCATCTACACTGACTGGGAAGGTGTGCCTGTTGTGCCGTACATCACCGGCTCTGTGAATTACGCAAACCTGATTGGCGCGGGACACAGTGGTAATGGCGTGAACTATACTCTGTCCAGCATGAAGTACACCAAGTGGATCATGGTTCCAAGCCTTGATAATCCTCTTGACCCTGACCAGTTCTCGCTGGAGGCTGCAAGTGTTGATTCTGAGTTTAATGTGAAGGGAAGCGGACTGTACGCATATCTTGATGCAGCCGGGGAAAATTCCTGGAGTAACAGTTACCGTGCAATCCCTGAATGGTCAAACAACAACTCCGGCGGGCCTCAGATATGGGTGGCATCTGACTTGAGTGATACCAGGAAAGGAGAAGCCGGGTTCAAGCTGGTGCCGGTGACTGCGGAAGGTCACTCCGGGCAGGTTCAGATTCAAAACAGCAGGAATACCGGGCTGTATTGGTTCGGTTCTTCCCACTGTATCAGCGGAATCGATTTGGAAGCGGTAAAGACTATCGGCAACAACAATTCCGACAAGACCACTGACACTTACTTTACGGTCTTTAGCGGTGCATGGACTCTGACACAGGAAGCTCCTGCGGCTGTGACTGTAGGCTCCGTGACTGAAAATTCTGCGGTGGTTTCATGGACAAATCCTGCCAACGGTTCTCTTGCCAGTGTTACAGTTACGGTAAGGAAGGGGGACACTGATGTATGGTCTGAAACTTTTGTGGGGGCTGCTGAATGTGCAGTCCCTGCGGAGACTCTTGAGGCAAGCACTGAATATTCTGTGATTGTGACTGCGGTAAATGTGAATGGAACTACGGCAAGTGCCCAGGCGGTGACGTTTACAACAAGCGGTGACACCAATCCTCCTGATCCGGTAAGCGCTGTTGTGGTGGACCTGGACTCCGGCCTTGTCAGCTGGACAAATCCTGCTAATGCGGACTTTGCGGAAGTAAAGCTCTTTGTTGGTGACAACTCAAGTGCCGCCGCTACGGTGAGCGCTACTGCTGCAGTCAACAACAGCACAACTCTTACGGGGCTTGCTGCCGGTTCAAGCGTGACTCTTGTGACCTATGACCAGAACGGCAACGGTTCTGCGGAGACAAGCGGCGTGGTGGTGCGGCTGCCGGAGAGTAGTGGAAAACTGTCTGCAAATCCGACGGTTGAAACTGGATTTACCGGTCAGCTTAAGGTCAGCGGAATTGAAGCTGCGGCTTCTGAGTCTGGTTTTACTTTTACTTATGGAATCATTGCATCAGCTTTGGGAGAGGAACCGGTTTTTAGTGCAGACACATATTCTGCCGGTGACAAAGTTTTGATAAACGGTTTGACACCCGGTAAGGACTATAGTTTGAGACTGGTAACAGTCGCCAGAAATGCTGATGGCGCTTGTGTGAAAAAAGCCGAATCAACTGCAAAAGCGGCAGGTGTAAAGCCTGTCAAGCTTGTGTGGAAGATGAAGATGCCGTACAGCCAGGTGGACATTGTGCCGTATATCTTTGCCGATGAAAGCAGGAACTACAGGAATGTTATAGGTGTGGGGCATGGAAACCAGGGATTCGGTCTGTCTGACATGAAGTATGACAGATGGATTGTTTGGCCTTCGATTTATGAAGAGAAGTCCACTGTAGAAACTTCATTTAGTCTTGAGGCCACCGACAGCAAGGCTCAAAGCTCAAATCTCTTTATGTACTTTGACGGAAGCTCATGGAGCAATACTTACAATGCCATGAGACAGGAGGGATGGACGTATAACCACGATGGAAAGTGGGAGCTTTGGGTAGGCGACAAAGATTCAAAGGTGCTGGCAGATGCCTCTTATGCAAAGCAGTCCAGCTTTGAAATTGACTCTGCCACGGTAAGTTCATATATGGCTCCGGTTCCGGCTGGCTACACCGGCTGGAAGTTTATACGCTCTGACGCATATACTAACCGCTACTTCTACAGTTCCTGTCTTAACTGTTCTGTGAATGCGACACTGGTCCGGGATAATCTTGACTGGCAGATGGCAATTCAGGAGGCTGTTTGGACTGGAAATGAAGTGTCAGACTTGCCAGGCACAATCACTGATTTTAACGTGGATTTGACTACAGTAAATGGTGACAGTGCGGTGTTTAACTGGACCAATCCATCTGATGCGGACTTTGACCATGTTGTGATTACTGCGGATAAGGCGGATGGGGATGGAAATCCGATTTCTGTTACCTTAGGTGGAGGTGCGGCTACTTATACTGCTACTAGGCTTGCTTCGAATACCACTTATGTATTCAGTATTACTCCATATGACGCATTTGGAAATGCAGGACAGACATCATCGGCTGCTTCCTTTGCAACTGTTGATACAAGTGCACCGGCAAATGTTTCAGGCATTGCGCTTGGAAATGCAACGAGCAGAACAGAAATAGAACTTACTTGGACAGAACCTTCGACCACTGATTATGCTTCCGTTGTGATAACACCTGTTTCTCAGACTGCCGGTGTCGAGGCTCCTGCGGCCAAGACTGTGAGTAAAGGAACAAAGTCGGTAAAATTCCCGGTTACCTCCGGTGCTGAATATAAGTTCCGGTTTACGACTGTGGATACCAACGGCAACACCCAGGGAGATGCAAACAACGGTTCTAACCCTGGAGTACTCAGTGAAACGTATAAGGGTACACTCTTTGTCACTGGTTTTGCTGTGACGCCCCGCTGGACTGGTGAAGTCCTTGTGACATGGAAGGATACCGCTGCACAGGAAAGCGGTGTGACATATTCTTACCGGGTTGTGTGCCAGGAAGACAATACTCTTGCTGCAGCCAATGCAGATGGTTCTGGAAAGATAGCTTCTGGTGTGCAGTATGCTCAGTTCAAGGGACTTGCGGTAGGAACAGAGTATACGTTTGCTCTTGAGATTCTGCCCTCGGATTCTGAGTCGACTCCGGTTCAGGATGAAGCGGCTGTAGGAAGTGCCACGGCAAGAAAGGTTGTTGCTAATTATCTGACTAAGAATAATAGTGCAAATCCGTATCTGGTTACAAGCTCAGCGGAGGTTGCGATAACAAACAGCGGAGATTCCGGCGGTTATTCAAAGAATATTGTTGTTTATCCTGCTTTGGACGGAAGTGTTTATTACACGTATGACGGTGACAATACCACCGACGGTAATGCAATTAAGCCAAAAACAGGTACTGTGGATACCTTCAGTCTGATGCTTGTGCCTGTGAAGGGAGGCGTGGCCCAGGGGTATCTGAACTTTGCTTCGATTACATCCGGGCCTACTAATTGGACAACTTATTCAGAAGATGCAGTAGCAGCTGAGGATGACATAAGTGACAAGACCTATGCAAGTTTCTTTAATGCCACATCAAAATATGATGCTAACTATCCGTATTGTCTGAGGCTTACCTGCTTTGACGGTGTGATTCAGATTGGTGCAAGCACCGATAAAAAAGTTCAGTATAGAAATTCAGCTGGTTCACCGGGTGTTGATGCTGGTAAATGGAAGGTAAACTATACTTATTCCACTGGTGAATAATTCCTTCTGTCACGGGTTCCGCAAATGCGATACGCTGATGGCTGCCGATTTGGACTACGCCCGGCTTGGAGGGCGAGCCGGAGGCGAGTTGCTCCATCTGCCGGCAGGCAGGTGGAGCAATGGAGTACGTTATGTACGGAACCCGGAATGACGGGGAACTTGCCAGGGAATATGGCTGCGGAACGCTTGAAAAGTTGGCTGTGGCCAGTGGGGTGGCGTCCGTGAAATCAACGCGTGTAAAAGTTAAAACAAAATTGACAACGTTTTCAAAAGTTACAAAAAACTGTAAAAAAAAGAGGAATTTAAGGGGTTTTAATTAAATACTATTTGACAATTGGGCTAATCTATCTGATAATGAAACTGAAAAGGTTTTCAAAAATGAAAATAGGAGATTCTGCGTTAGCGGGATTCACACTGAAATAAGGGGTATGAAGACATGAAAAAAGTGCTTTATGCAGTGGCTTTGGTTGGAGTTTTGGCGGGCCTTGCTTCGTGCAGTTTGCTGAGTTCCAGCAGTACGGGCGTCGCGGGACAAAGGGTTGCCTCCGGGGTGCAGCAGGGTGTTCTTCTTTCGGGAGTGCATCACTATGACACTGACGGGAATACGCTTTTCGGTGACGGTGGCTGTATGCTTCAGACAGTGAGGCATAAGAGAAATGACGACGGCTCTATTGATTACGGTACGATAGAATCAGTGGGCGAATACATCTATTGGTACGGCGAGTACCGCTACGGCAGCGGAAACGCAAAGGGTGTTTCATGCTACCGCTCCAGGGACATGGTGAACTGGGAGTGGAGATGCAATATCCTGCCGGAAAGCGCTTCTCCAGAGCTGTATACAGACGGATACTTCCTTGAGCGTCCAAAGGTAATCTTTAACGAAAAGACTGGCAAGTACGTTTTGTGGGGACACCGCGAAGGTACTGGCTGGAACTACGGCTATGCTTCTGTTATCGTGGCTGTGGGTGATGCTCCGGACGAGGAATTTACTTTTGTAAAGGCTTTCCGCCCTTACGACTTCCCGGGACTTGATGTTCATGACTCAGGTTATACGAGCGACTTCTCTGACAACGGCATGCCTTATGGTTACATGGCACGTGACTGTACCCTCTTTATAGATGATGACGGTACCGCTTACTATGCCGCTTCTGCCTCTGAAAACACGGCAATGAACATCTACCGCCTTACCGACGACTATCTTGACGTTGACACAAAATGGATGGTTCAGGATGCTCTCAAGAACAACCAGAAGGAAGCTCCGTGTATCATCAAGCAGAACGGAATCTATTACTGCGTTACATCTGACACAGACGGTTGGAACGTAACTCCTACACGCTGGTTCTGGTCAAAGACTATGACCGAGTGGTACTATGGCGGAATTTTCTCTGACAACCATGTTGGCGGAAACAACTCATCAAATGACCGCTATTCAGACCGCTCACAGCCGGCATATATCTTTAAGCTCACCGCAACAGACGGAAGCGGAAACCACAGTTTCCTTTACCTGGGCGACAGGTGGGGTCCTGCATTCGGTAAGTCTTCTACTTATGACAACGAGCAGGTTTTGATGAAGGTTGAGATTGACGATTCTAATCCTGATGCTCCAAAGTGCAACGCTTTCTTTAGCGATGCCCTCTGCCCGGATGTTGAGAAAGGCGAGATTAACTATCCTCAGTATTACTACATCAAGAATGCCCAGGGACAGTATATGACAAACCTTGACTACGCTTATACTGGAACAAATGCCTCTTGGACAGCAACAGCTCCGGCTTCTGGCGAGACAAACCGTGCTGACGGCGCAAGAGTGCGCAACCAGTACAAGTATCAGTACCGTCTTGTACCGACCCAGTACGGCTACATGTTTGTTAACCGTTTCTCAGGCCATGCGATTGCCGCCAACGGATACAATGCAAACGGAAACTGCTCAATGCAGGATCGCGATGCTGACGATATGAAACAGAGCTTTGTGCTTGAGCCTTACAATGACAACCAGTATTACAAGATTAAGAACGTTGCCACCCAGCAGTATGTCTCAACATGGCTTAAGACAACTAAGGGAGAGCTGACCCAGCTCAACGGTTCAAATATCCTGTTTATGACAAGCTTTGGTTACCGTCCGGGATGGTTGTCCGACGGTTCATTTGAGGCAGACGGGCCGGAAGGAAACTACATGCCTACACGCCAGAGGCAGAGATGGCAGCTTATTCCTGTAAATACAGCTGATGACGAATGGTAATAAAAGGAGAGTGTAAGAAATGAAAATGACAGTAAAAAATATTGTAAAGACACTTTCCGCTTTTGCCCTGGGTTTTGCTCTTGTGTCATGTAATACAAGCGACCCGGAGACAGTTGTTCTTCCGAGTGACTGGAGCGAGGGTGTTATGTCAACTCCGGTGTATCTTATGGCTGGCTGCGGAACAAGCGGCTCAGTTTCAAGCGATTCGCTGCACTTGGGCTATTCAGAAAACGGCCTCGTGTGGACAGCCCTCAACAGCAACAACGGAGTCTTTACCCCGACACTGGGCTCAAGGCATATCCGCGACCCGTATATTTTCCGTATGAACGACGGAAGCTTTGTGCTTCTTGCCGCTGATTTTACGGATGACGGTTCCTATAAAGACACTGGTGCAGGCGTTGACCTTGATTATGGAAACAACCCTAGCAAGAAAATCTATGTCGCATTCAGTGATGATCTTATCAACTGGAAGTATGAGCATTTCCTGACTGTTGCAGATTCAAGCGGCAAGTACGGAGTGCGTTATCCGCGCGCAATGTACAACAAAGTGGCAAGGTGCTATGACATTTACTTTACACTGGACAAGGGCGACGGTGTTCAGAACACTTACTTTGTTCAGACAACCGACTTCCTTACTGTAAAGTCAAGCGGCCTCCACAAAATTTTTGATGCTGGCCACAGCACAAACGCTTCCTATGTTGTTAAAGCAGAAGATGCCTACTACCTCTTCTGCCGTGACAACCGCGCAGATGTTCTGGAGACAAAACTTGGCGGAGACATTCAGTGTGCCAAGCTCAGTACTGTCTGGGGTAACGGTCAGTTTGCCCTTATCGGTGATGCTGAGGCTTCTCTTTCAAAAGACGCTGACGATTACTATGTAAACCGCGGCACAAAACAGTCAACTGTAAAGTGGGAAAGCGAGCCTTGTGTCTATCAGCTTTCAAGCGGAAAATGGATTATGCTTACCAATCAGGTGAACAGCACTGGTTCTTATTCAGCTTATGAGACCGATACAATCGAAGATCCTGCAAGCTGGACAGAAACAACAAGCATAACCAAGTACACTGGTACTCAGATGATTATTGGAACTTCCGTAATAGCGATTACAGCTGATGAGCTTGATGCTTTGCGTGCTGCATTCTAGGAGATGAAGATGAAAATAAAACAATTTGCACTTATTGCTTTTATTTCCAGTGTCCTTGCCGTCAGTACCTTTGCCGAGGCTAAAACCGTAACAAACGGAAAGCTTTGGACAGATACAAAGGGAAACGCTATTCAGGCGCACGACACGGTTTTAAAAGCCGGAGGAAAATATTACTGGTACGGCCTTGACTACAGCCACGAAAAATACGTGGGTGACGGCAATGGTTTCCGCGCAGTAAAGTGTTACGAAAGCGATGACCTTGTAAACTGGACACTCAAGAACAATGTCCTTACAAACACTACAAGCGATTTGCTTTACAAAGTTGACGCATGGAATCCGCAGGTTGTGTACTGCAAAAAGACAGGCATGTACGTAATGTGGATTGGAACTAACAAGGGAATGATTGTTGCCGCAAGTGACAAGCCCTATGGAAACTTCCATATTCATAACACCACATTCAATGTGGACCAGTGGACCTACATGCACTCAATATTTATTGATGACGACGGTGCGGCTTATGTTGTTGCCGAAGCGCTCGCAGATTTGACCGGTTCTTATGACCAGCCAAAGCTTGGTGTGCTCCGCCTTACAGATGATTACCTTGAGCTCCGCAAAGAGTGGAGCTCTTGGGGTGATTTTTACAGCCAGAGCTTTGACAGCCGCGCAATCGGCCGCACAGCAATTGTAAAGCACAACGATGTGTATTACCTGCTTCTGGCAGACTACGGCGTGCTGAATGGAAGCGGCAATGCCTTTACAAAGACACGCCCGACTTACTATGACTTTGTTGGAGGAAGCTATACTTACCAGGGCCTTAAATGGGCATGGGCAAACAGCCTGTATGACGAGTGGAGCGGCTTGAATTCCTTTGCAAACACTTCCACAGCTTATGAGTTCAGCAGCCTGATTACAGTTCAGGGCAGCGAGGGAACAAGCTACATTGTTGCCTTTAACGGCTGGAATGCAGCAGACTTGAGCCAGAGCACCTACACCTGGCAGCCGCTCCAGTGGAGTCACAAGGAGCTTCCGAATATGGATACTCCGTATGTCGGTGAATATGCGACAATCGAAATCGATGCCGAGAAAGGCACCGTAAAAGGAAAATAAGGCAGGGAGGAAAGAATGAAAAAAGCGTATATTGTAAAAGCGTTATGTGCTTCTTTTGTAGCGGCATCCCTGCTTGCAGGAGCAGTTTCCTGTAAGAATTCAGAAGACTACGTGTTTACTGAAGACAACGGTATCCCGCTTTCAAAAATTACTTTGAGCAGCACAAACATCAGCCTTATTGGTTCCCGTGACATTACGTCTGCGACCATTACGGCAACAACCACACCCAGCTTTGCCACAGAGACAACCGTTTACTGGTCATCAAGCGATGAAAGCATCGTGTCTGTGAGCGCAGAGTCAGGCAGCAGCGTTGTGGTGACTCTCAAGAACACTGGTAATGCGGTTGTTACTGCAGCCAACGCGACAGGCACTGTAAAGGCAACATGCAATGTTGTCTGCTCAATGGAAAAGACACCGCCGGTTGACGTTACAAACGTTGTGGCAACTCCATACGGAAACAACGTGTACTTTACATGGACTGACCCTGAGGATTATGACGAAGACTTTGCCTACATTGTGATTGACTCAGGAAACGGCCAGTCAACAAAGGTTCCTGCCGGAGTTGAGTACGGATGGGTTTCAGGACTTACCAAAGGCACTGACTACAACTTTACTTTCACAAGCTACGACACAAGCGAGAATGCATCTAGCGGTGTAAAGAAAGTTGTGACAACTTTGGATACAGTGACAGAGTTTACTGCTACAGAAGTGACAGCTCCTGTTATTGGTGAAAAAACAGCAGAAGGCTTTACTCTCAGCTGGACAGCAGGCAGCGTTCTTCCGGCCAGTGAGGCATGGAACCACATGGTAGTAGAAGTAGCTGGAAAAGAAGAGCTTAACAAGACCCTTCTTTATACAGATACAGCAATTTCACTTCCGTTTAGCGGCCTTGAGGAAAATGTGACTTATACAGTAAGCGTTACTGTGTACAATGATGACTTTGACACACTTGTCTGGAAAGAGAATATCTCTACCGAATCTTATGCGGCAGTTCTTGCTTATGACGATGCTGTTACAGAGACACTTTCAGGTTATATTCCTGTAAAGGTTTCAGACATCAGCACATCAATCTCATACAACAAGATTGAGTTTGTCATCAACGATGCTGAGAATGTCACAACAACTGCTAAATCTGCTGAATGGAAAGGCCTTGATCTTGAAAAGAGCTACACCATTTACGCTAAGTTCCTTGACGGAAGCACAGTGGTTGGCTCAAGTAACTCAATTACTGTAAAACCGACCAAGGTTGTGTTGAAGATTATAAGCGGTTATGGCAACAGGCAGGTTGTACATGCGGCAAATGGAGACGGAAGCGAGAATGCGCATGTTGCGGCTCTTAATGAAAACTGGTATGCAGGTTGGTGGATTATTACCCCGGCTTTGAACGGCAATGCTGACTACTTCTCTCTGATTTCATGCTTTGAGAACGGAACATCAACCGGCAAGTATATGTGGCTTGATCCGAACTCTGCCTATGAGCCTGCTTATACCGGCGCATGGAGCTATGGCGGACATCAGGCTCCTTATGCGGTAATGGCAGAAGTTGATTCAATTACCAATACTGATGCGGCTTCATTCAAGTGGGGAACTTCAACCCACAATGACAGCTGGAACAACATGGAAAGCGCAAGCGGTCTGAGGGTAACTCACGCTTCTCTTACCTATTGGGGCAAGTCTACAACTACCGATGACGGCGACGGTTGCGGTGACTTTAAGTACACCGTCTCTTACGTGAAATAAAAAAGGAGGATACTGAAAAATGAAAAAGATAATATCTGTTCTTTTTGCCGCCTTCCTTTTGGCGATTCCTGTCGCGCTTTCGGGTTGTAATTTCTTGAATGACAATCCGGCAAAGCCGGCACTTACGCTGAGCAACGAGGCTATTTCCCTTACGAATGCTCTTGGCGGAAAGACCACAGCCGAGCTTACCGCAACCCTTGAAGGTTCAGAAAGCCCGCTTGAGTGGTATTCAACAAATAAAGAGATTGTTTCTGTTTCTGCAAGCGGAGCCAACGCAACCCTTACTTGCGAGGGTACAGCAGGAACTGCAAAAGTTGGCGTGCGCACAGCAGACGGCGAGCTTGAGGCAACTTGTTTTGTAACAGTAAGCCTTTCAAAGACACCTGCCGGATGCGTAAGTGATGTTGCCGTTACAGAAGACTCAGAGACAACAAAGGGCTTTACACTCACATGGAAAGACACAAGCCTTGCCAGCAAGGTTGTAATCGATGTGTTTGAGAGCGCAGAGGCACGTACAGCCGCAAACGAGCTTGCAGCCGCTAAGAGCGACGAGCAGCCGGTTGTTGTAAAGTCATATTCTGTGGGTATGGGCAAACAGACATACACAATCACAGACCTGCTTACAGACAGCGATGGTAAAGAGTATTTTGTGAGCGTTTACGGTTTCTTGAACGGCTACCGCTCAACTACTTTTGAAAACGTAGAGGCAACTCTTGCTGCCGATACAACAGCTCCTGGCGATGTAACAGGCATTGAGCTTGCTCAGGATGCCGGAGACCACAGCCTTGTGGTTTCTTGGACAGAGCCTGCTGATGAAGACTACAAGAATGTTACCATCACCATGAGTCCAAAGACAGGCTTTGCCGGTACACTTGATGATGCGGCTGTTACACAGACAATCGGAAGCGGAACCTATAAGGCTGCCTTTGCAAACCTTAAGTCTGAGACTGAATACACATTCACCTTCAAGACAAGCGATGTTAACGGCAACATTCAGAGCGATGGATGCACCGCCAAGTTTACTACTGCAAAGGATGAGACTGCACCGGCGGCTCCTTCTGCTGTAGACGGCTCTGCAGGACGCACAAGCGGAACTGTAACATGGACCGATCCGTCAACTGTAGACCTTAAGGAATTCCATATTTACGAAGCTGAATCAACCAGCTACGATACAGTTGCAAAGAGTACAGCAACAGGCGATGATGCTGGAAAGAACAGCTGGTCAGTTACCGGCCTTTCTGCAAACACAAGCTACTCTTATGTCGTAAAGGCAGTTGACTATGACGGAAACGAGAGCGAGGGTGTTGACGTTACCATTACAACTCATGATCCTATAGCGACAAATGTTGAGTCTCTTGTTACAGATGTTGATATGACAACAGGAGAATTGACTGCAAAAGTTTCATGGAATGCTCCTTCT
>CAMNHD010000015.1 GCA_946538875.1 uncultured Treponema sp. | reverse complement strand
TATTTTTAAGTCTTGCATGTCTGTTTGTATTCCTTCGCCGATTATATTCGGGCAACAGGGGGCTGGATGTTTTCAGAACCCTTGATTTTTCGCTTAGGTCCGGAATGGGGGTGCACGATGGCCTCCGTAATTCTCTGCTTGCGGCTGGAAATGATACAAAGCTTAAGAAAATGATTGTGTTTGTGCTAAAGGATCTGGAAGCTGGAATTTCTCCGTCCAGGGCTTTCCTGCGCCTGGGTGGACAAACTGGAATCTATTTTGAAACCGCTGAACGAACCGGTCAATTGGCCCGTGCGGTCGGGGAATTGCTTGAAAGCGGTGAGCGCAGACAGTCAGAAAAGGAGAAAATCATAGGACAATTGATTGAGCCAGTTCTGCTGTGTGTGATTGCTGTTTACATATTGATTTTATTAAGGGCGGTAGTTTCGCCGTTGTTGTTCAATTATGGAATTGAAGGAGTATTGTGATGAAGATACTAAAAAGTCAGGAGAAAAAAAACAATGGAAAGAAAAGGGATGAGGGCTTTACATTTGTCGAGACACTGGCGGTTCTTGCAATCGGTGCGGTGCTTACTGCAGGAGCTGCAGTTTCGGTTTCTCATGTCATGGACTCTGCAAAAAAGTTTGCTGCTCGCGAAGCAATTACCGGTTATAAAGCGGCACTCCAGTCATACCACATTGACTGCGGAACTTATCCGACTACACAGCAGGGGCTTCAGGCCTTATGGGAAAAGCCGGTCCTTGTTCCTATTCCGGAAAAATGGAACGGGCCGTATCTGGATAAGGAAGTCAAGAGTGACCCTTGGGGTTTTAACTATGTTTATTCGAGAAAAGATTCTTCACAGTTTCCTGCGGATTGTCCCGCAAACACACCATTTGCGATAGTGTCTTTTGGTTCCGACGGAGTACCTGGAGGTAAGGGAAGTGCTGAGGATATTCAGTCATGGAAGTAAATTTACTGGGGAAGCAGAAAAGGGATCCGCTCTTTTGTTTTCTGTGGCTCTGCTTTTTGTAATGAGTCTGGTCCTGTCTGTATGCTGGACAGCGGTTAGGATCCGTTACAAAAAGTGCAGGAATGAACGTCACAGACTTGAACTGCGTATGGAACAATCTGTATCCAGTCAGAATGATGGAAGTTCATGGAGAGTTGAGTATGAGTCTGATTGAATCTTTGGCCTCATGCTTTGTGCTGTCTGTGGGGCTTTCCTCGGGATTTGCCGCGGCGGTACCTGTGTGGAGGATGTATACAAAAACCTTAGAACAGGAATATCTGTTTAACCGGGACCGCTACATCTTTGAAAAATTTCAAGATTGTCCAGCAGATTCGATTGATGAGCTTAGACTTGAGTGCATAAGTATGTTTTCTCTGGAGAGATTTGAATTTGTCAAAAGAGGTAAAGGTTTGCAGCTTGTCTGGGGTTCTGCAGGAGATGAAAAACACGCTTTTATCACTATTGGAGATAAGAATGAATAATACACTTGTGAGCCGCTCTGATTATGAATTGTATACAATAAAGCTTCCATGGCTTATCAGCAGAAAAAAAAGAAGACAGCTGATAGCTCAGGAACTGGAAAAAATACATCCATGTTTTGGTCAGCAGACAGAGTTTGATCAGCATTTGTGTTTCAAAAAAGGAAGTGTTTTTGCAAAAGTCGCAGTGATGGACAAACTTAAGCTTCTGGATTACCAGATTTCACCAAAGCGTGGCTTAAAGCTTGAAGGATGCAGTGGCTCTACTTATTTTGGAAAACAAAACTATGAGCTTGTGCTTGGAATTCTTTCCGCTGTAGTACTGGGGCTGATTCTTTTACTCTTTGCCTGCAGGAGAGACGTGCCTGTTCAGAATTTTGAGGTTCAGACGCTAAATGACGTATCTGAGACTCAGAGTGATGATGCCTACTCCTCTGAAGAATTACAAAAGATATTCTCTGTTCTTAGGGAATCAAAAGGAAGAATACCAGCCATGACTTACGCGATGCAGTCCGTTGAAAGCCAGTCATGGGAATGTGGACTTGAGATTTCAGGTGCTTATCCTGAACAATTACTTCTGAATAAGTCGCAGAACTGCCGTGCAGAGTATTCAGGTCTTGTCTATAAGGAGAAAATACCGTCGTTTAATTACAAACTCTTCGGTAAGGAAGATATTTTGTTTGATAACAGCTCAAATGAAACTGATGTTGGTTCCCTTAGAGATTTTGTTCTTAAGCATGGTGCTGAAATAAAAAGTGAAAGTCCAGGAGGTAAATGGAATCTAGTTTTTTCCAGTGTTTTTTTTAATTGTTTTCTGAAATCTTTTCTTGATTTTTTGGATGAAGAAAAAATCCTGCTGGAAAATTTCTGTCTTTCCAAAAATGGAGAAATGTGGAGTTTTGATTTTGTTTTTTCAGGTAGACAATCTGTAACGGTCTGTAAATCGTCCGGTAATTTGATTCTGCACTTGACTGTGGATTATCCCGACCTGTTTGTTGCTGGAGGTAAATCGTCTGATAAGGTGTCGAAGGAAATTCCTTTAAGCAAAAAGATTGATTTGCCGCCTGCACAACGGATTCCGGATACGGATGCACAGGAAGTTGGTAAGGTTCTGATGCCCGACGGTTCGTATATTTATTATATGAAAAAAAAGGACGGTTCAATTTATACTGAAAAAATTGTGGATGTCGAGCCTTAGGACTATTTAAGGCAAAGTATATATAAAGTGAGGTTTGTATGAAAAAGTTTTTAATTCTGCTGATTTGTAGCGCTATGGCCTTGTTATGTGGCTGCAATATTAATTTTGACAGTTCTGATACACGGAACAATAATTCCAAGGAAAATCTTAATTTTGTGCATCAAAAAGCAAAGTGGACTTATCTTTTCTATATGCCGGCTGATAATAGTCTGGATTCATGTGTGCACGATGATCTCAAGGAGATAGAGCAGTCCCATTTTGATGATTCTGAAATCAATATGATTGCGCTTGTGGACAGAAGCAATAAGTTCAAGCAGGGAATAGATAATTGGTGCGGCTCAAGACTGTACGAAATGCACCCTTGTGTTGAAGGCCAGGATGAACAGATCACTTCCAAAAGACTTTCTGCCATGGAGTTTGGTGTAAGTTCAATTAATGACAATCCGCTTGATATGGGGTCGGCCGAAACTTTGGACGCTTTTATCAGATATGCAAAGAATTATTATCCGGCAGAACATTATGCAATTGTAATCTGGGGGCATGGTACCGGATATCGTTTTGAAAATAATCCATCATCGTCACGAGCGGTTGCCCTGGATGAAAACTCTGGTACTTACCTGCCTATGCCTGAGTTGCGCAAGGCGCTTAGTTCTGCAGCCGGGGACAATGTGTTTGATTTTATTGGTTTTGATACCTGTTTTGCGGCGTCCTTGGAGGAAGTTTATGAACTCAAGGATTGCGGTAAATATTTTGCCGGGACAGCAAGTGTCCAGATGGTAAGCGGTTGGGACTATACAAAGTGGCTTGGAGCAGTGTCGCCGGATTTTGAAACTGGTCTTGATGTTGCCAGGGCTTTGGAAGAGCAGTACTTGGAGTCAAATGATGATACGTTTTCTATTGTTGACTTATCAAAGGTGGAGGAACTTGTAAATGATTTTAATGTATTTACAAGTCTTGCAAGTACCTTGGTGTGCAAGGAAAGTGATGCGGAGTATTTAAAAGACTCTCTGATGAACAAATGCCGTACCTACCGTGTAACAGGCTCTCATTCAAATCCAGTGTATGTTGATATGTATGACATGTTGTGCAAACTTTCTGAATGGCATTCAAGACTTGCTCCAACGGGGATTGAACTTCGTGAGAAAATGTTTAAAACCGTGCTTTTGAGAGGTGAGTCAAAGACAAAGAAATGTCCCTTGGGAATCTTCCTCTGCTCTGTGGATGCAAGCAACCAGATAGGGCCCTATTCTTCATACTATGTAAACGGCAGTGGAGCTGTAGGTCAGTGTTCATTTGTTCAGGATATTGTGAATTACGTTCCTACCAAAAAAAACGTAGGTTCATTTCTGGATAAAATTTTTGGTGTTTTTGAATTTGACAGAAACTAAAAAAAAGTAGGATTAAATAGGAGAAATTAATGAAAAAAATCAACAGGCTGGTGGCAGCCTTTGCCTTGAGCATATTAAGTGCAGGAATTTCAAGTGCTTTGACTCTGCCTGACGGTTATTCCATGAATCCGGGTACGGGTTATATAACTAAAGTTACAAAATTAAATGGTAATAGCGGATCCAGCAGTGGCTCCCAGAGTGGAAACTCATCAGGAAATTCTAGTTCTGGAACTAGTAATAGTTCAGGTGGTAATTCTGGTTCAAGTTCTGGTGGAAGTGTCAACGCAGGTTCCAGTGGCAATAACGCTGTGGCAGGTTCCGGCTCCTCTACAAGTTATTCTACACCTGGTGATGTTGGTGTTCCGTCAAGCAGCGGATCATCAGGTGGAAATCATACTGTAGACTGGGAACGCAGCAGGAGAGAACACGGACATAGCAGCGTCAACAATAAAGCAAGTGGTCCATACACTCAGGAAAACTTTGTCAAGGATATTCAGACTGTCTGGGAACCGATGAATTTCTTTAGAGAATCTTATAGAGTTCAGGTAATCAATTCAAATGACATTGTACGCGATTCAGTGAGGAACTCGCAGGCAAAGCTCCAGCCGGTTAATGATAAGCTTGAAGCACCGTTTACTGTGGGAGACCCTGTTTCACTTAGTACCGGTCAGTTTTATTTTACTGAAAGAGACACACTTGCGCGTTTTGGTATCAATACTTTTGGTTTTGAAAGATATTTCCACTCTGGAAACAAACCTGATGGAGCATTGGGAAAGCAATGGTTTACCAGTATCGATTCCAAGGTTGGTAAAGGTGAACTGAACCCCTATGAGGTGCTTGGCGATGACTTTTTCAGCAGATCTGAAAGCTTGATTGAAGATTACAGAAGTCATGGGTTTGATGTGAATATTTCCGGTACAGCTGTAATTTACGATACAATGAATCAGTACAAGCAGCAGTTTGAGACTTTCCGTGACCTTTCTGATGCAAACTTTGATTCAAATAAGTATGTATATCCTGGAATGGAAAACGAGTTGGCTGCAACATTGGCTGACCGTTTTATCTATCGGGATGACATGGGAAACATGTATTTTTTTTATAAGGAGTCTGACAAATTCATCGTTCTTGATAATAGCAAACCTGGTTTTGAAATTACAGAAAATCAAGAGGGAGGTTTTGATTTTACCTATACTGACGGAATGAAAAAAGTATACGGTTCGGATGGATTACCCCTCCGTTATATTGACAGGTATGGTGTTTCAATTGATTTTAATTATTATACGAAAGAAGAAAATAAACTTTTGGAAAAGAAATTGAAGAATATCAGCTGCAACGGGACAATCTTGTTGACATTTACCTGGAATGTTATGCGCCGGCTTGCATCAGTTTACAATAACGTAACACAGGAAAATGTGCGTTACGGGTATGATGATGAAGGAAATATGGTTGCCATGATAGACTCCTGCGATGACTGGCATTATTTTGACTATGATGAGGATGGTGATATCAAGAAGATTATCAATCCAGATGATTCATTTACTGAAATCACTTACTCCAAGAATTCTGGTCAGAAAAAATATGTTTCAAAAATCCGCGATCCAAATGGTTCTGTCGAGACATTTATAAGATCATCAGATAATCAAACTTTTACCCATATTGATGCAGATGGTATCAGTTCATCATATAAGATAGATTACAATGGTAATGTTCTGGAAGAACAATTTTATGACTGGACTATTGAAAGAACCTATGCCTACAAGAAAATGAAGACACGGAAGCTCTTTGGAAAAACAATTGGAACTTCTGATACAAATGTTGCTGGTTTTATAGAAAACTACGAAGAGATTGAAAATAGCGGAAACCGCGAATCTGATCTTTCTACGGACAATTATTGTTATGGCAGGCCAAGAGATTTGAAGACTTCCGATGGTCATAACTATGAATTCATTTATGACGACAAAGGTTCTCTTACCAGAATAAGCGTGGACTCAAAAATTCTGAATACAATCTCGTACACTGATTGGGGAGCATTCAAGGAACAGAATGGGCGGGGCGGAAGAAAGACATTTGCTTACGATGATAAGTACAATGTAATCATGAATGATAAGGGAAGCTATGAGTATGATGATCATAATAACCTTGACCGCTTTATTGATAAGGAAGGCAATGTCTGGTCCTTTACTTATTCAGCTGATAAAAAGTATAGAAGTATAAAAAGTCCTTCAGGTCTTTTGACTGAGTTGTTTTATGATGAAAGAAAGAATCTTGTGCAGAAGGGTGAGACGGATCTTAGAACCGGTAAGATTCATCTCTTTCTTTATGAATATGACAACTGTCACAATCTGCTGAATGTGTTCAGTGGTTATGGAAATTCAAACACAGAAGCCGCAAAGAATCTAAAGCTGGTTGAATCATATAAATATTCTCCAGCCGGACGCCTTTTGGAGTCTATTTCGTGGAACAAGGGTAATGCAGTAGAATTGGATGGGGCCGGACTTAAGACCAGCCTTGAATATTCTTCAACTGGTCTCCTGACAAAAGTGACAAAAACTTTTGTTGATTCGGAAGAAAAAGCAATTGGTGCTTCTTATACCCAGAATTATAGCTATGCATTTTCTAATGGAGTGTTGACAACGACTGTTGAGGACAGTGCTAAAAAAGTTCACTCTTATGCCTATAATATTGCCCAGCGCAAACAGACCAATAATGTCAATCTTCTGTATGGAAGTGATTCTCAATACTTTGATAAGAACGGAAGACTTTTTCAAGTTGAAAATGTTTTTGGAGGACAGACCCGTTATGTCTACAATTGCTTTGGAGATTTAGAAAGAATTCGGGAACATAGTACTGTGGAAAGTACAGGTGCTGTCAGACCGCCTGTTGTGACTCCTGAAATGGAAACAAGCAGATATTTCACTTACGATGCTGAAGGCAGAATACAATCCGTAAGCGATAATGCAGGTACCAGAGTCGAATATTCTTATGATAAAAACGCTGACCTGGACATATCTACAAAGAAAGCCTCTAATGGCAGCCTTACGACCTTGACATCAAAGAATGGTGAAGTAAAGGAGTGTTATGCCTTTGATAAAAATGGTTCCAGGATATTAAGCCAGAAAAATACCGGCGACATGGAGAGTGGAACCTATACACTTGAGACACCCGCTCATTCTACGGTTTTAAGAGTCGACGCCTGGGGAAATATAATCAGAAATGATCTGGGATATGAGTTTGTGTATGATGAGTACAATAGGCTTGTCAAAGAAATCAGGCCTGGCTTGACAATTACTTATTCATATAATCTGTTTGGAAAGTTGTCCGGTAAGTTTACCGATTCAGACCGCTATGATACCTGGTCAAGCAATATCTTTGGTGATGTTGTCGAGCACAGAGATGCGGAAGGTCTTGTCTGGAAGGCTGCTTATTCCAATGATGGTCTGCTTCTTGAGGAGGAAGGAAGAGGAGTTCCAAAATATAAATACTCTTACACTGACCTGGGTAAACTTTCTTCTGTCAAATGTGGGGGCACCTTGATTCAGAAAAAAGACTATGAACAGCGCAATGTAATCAAAGTGACAGACGGTAACAATAATACCGAGACAATATACTTAGACGGTTTTGGTAATTTCAAGTACAGAAAGATGGGAACTTCCGGTGACAGGAACTATCAGAATGAAGTCTGCAAAGATAAATATTCTATAGAAGGAATAGGTTCCTTTGTTGATGATGTCCTGAATGGTGAGCAACGCTTTGCTTATGAAGATGGTATAGTTGATAAACTTGAATTTGATCCGCTGGGTGCAATTGTCAAAATGAAAAATCAAAACAATGAGATTAACTTTATTTACAACGAATCACATCAGCTTGTAGAGTGCTCGGACGGACAGGTTCCGGTAAGATCCATGTATGACAAAAATAATAGAAGAAGCAGGCTGACATTTGCAGGCCATGAAGTTTTGTATGACTATGACGGAAATGGAAACTGTGTTGCGGTGAATGCTGATACCTATAAAATCCGTTTTGAATACAACAAATTCAATCAGGAAGTTTACGCAGAAGATTCAAATGGTTTGAAAACTTATCGTGAATATGACATGGCAGGAAGACCTGCTTCTGTTGTCCAAAAGGATTCCACTGGAAAAATAGTTTTTGCCCAGATCGTTTTCTATGACGAAAACGGAAGAATCAATTATTCTGTTGACAAAAATGGAGCAATCAGTTCTTATTCCTATGATAAGCGCGGATATCTTGCAGAAAGTGTGATGCCATTTGTTCCGCAGTTGCTTGAATCTGCAAGTGATGAAATGCTGCATCTTGGTAAAGCTGTGTCAAAGGATTTTTCTGGCGAGCAGTACCTTCTTGAGCCTGCGGTATACCAGCAGCTTAATGATACCGTCCAGAAAATTCTTGGTACAAGCATTCCTCAGTCACAGTCTGTCTGGAAAGAAGTGTTTGAATATGATAGAGCGGGAAACAGAGTTTCCAAGACAAATGCTCTGGGTAAGATTTCTTATTCCTATGACACAAGAAACAGATTGGTAAAAGCATCCGCAGATTCCAGCGCAACATTTTCCTATGACAATTGGGGAAATGTCACCGGCATTGAGTGGGCGGACTGCAGACAGTCATGGACGTATACCAGCAGGTCTCAGCCGGCAACTTATCTGCTTGAGGATTACCGTAAGAACCGCTTTGTACAAGTAAATTATTCTTACGATAGTTTTGGTCGCCTTACCGAAATGCGCAATGCGTCGGAAGGTATAAGCCATCATTATGTCTACGACTGTTACGGTATGGATCCGCTTTACGAATGGTGCAGCCTTGATTCATCAACAGCATACAGTTCGGATGGAAAGCAGGTGCGTTATGCCTTCTTTGGTGAGGATGCCGGGCGGAGCGGAAAGTGGAGTGATTCTTCATTATCGGAGTGCAACTTTAACCGCTCTTTTATACGTCTGAACGGCCGCCTGGTCTGTCAGTTGAATGAAGTCCAGGGGACTGGGCTGGCAAAAGAGGTTTCTGATGTGTATTCATTGACAACTGATCTCCGCGGTTCTGTCTGTGAAGTCTTTGACAATTACTCAGGCAAAATTGCATCCGTTTCTTATGATGAGTTTGGAACCCCGCTGTTTGACATTGACTCGGGTGTAAAAAATGCGGCAGAGTGGGCTTTTGAGCATGGTCTTGACCTTGGCTTTACCGGTAAACAATATTCATTGCTTACGGGTGCATATAACTTTGGTTACAGGCATTATCTGCCCAAGACTGGCCGCTTTACTTCTGTTGATCCGATTGAAGACGGTTATAACTGGTATGTGTATTGTTCCAATGATCCTGTAAACTTTGTGGATTCCCTGGGACTTGAAAACAAGGCTCCGAATATCCTGCATCATATGCAGTATTATGATCCCACGAAGGATACATTGCTTGGAAATTCAAAGAAGGATACAGTTTATTATACCGGCTGTTATCTGAATTTCTTTACAGGGGCAGTAAATACTTTGAAGGGAACTGAGTATCATCTGACTAAATTGAATGAAGAGAAAGAAATATTTTGTTCTAAAACTTCTAAAGATCCAGGTTCGTTGGATACTGTCAAGGCCTCTGAAAAATATGGTTTGAAATGGGATTATTGGACTACCAAAAAGCAGGGGGATTTGACTGAGAAGATAAATAGCTATAATGACGAGGAAAAAACTTACGTCTGTGCTATAAAACTTCATTATGATCCGAAAGAAGAAGAAACTGAAGAAGCTCCGAAACATTGGGTAGGCATTGAGGGAGGCGTTGTGGAAATAGACAATCAGAACTATGTGAAGATTGTTGCGACCTCAGAGCAGGATCTGGCCGTCAATGTAAAGACTCATGCCTTGAGAAAAGATTGGTGGCTTGAGCAGAATGGAGATGTCTACGTACCGGTTTCCAAAATAATAGAACTGCGTGTTTTTGAAACAAAGGAGGAAAAAAAGACAGAAAGCCTTAAAAATAAATAAAACACCCTAAACTGAAAATAAACTACTTGTTCTATTAGGTACAATAAAACTATTCTGTGCAGGGGCTGAATTGTAAATATTAATTCAGTCTCTGTATTTTTTACAAAAAAAGAGGTTTTTATGAAGAAAAAAGTATTGCTCTACGTTTTTATATCTGCCTGCGTGGCTGTCTTATCAGGCTGTAGGAAAGAAAATGTGTATGTGCCTGAGGTTTCCCGCGCAATGACTATCAGTAAAGAACGTATGAAAGAGCTGAAAAAAGGCGAGCCGGACTACAAGTCTATGCTGGGTTTTGAAAAAAGTGAAAGCGGAAACTATTCGGTAGCTCTTATCAGACAGAATGAAAATGTCGGGGAGAAATCTTTGATTGTGCTTCTTTACGATGAAAGGTCTCAAAGGATGCTGGCGTATTACAATCTGCCGCTAGATTATTATTCCTGGGCTGCTTTTTATAAAAATAAGTCTGTTGATGTTTTAGCTGTATATTATGATCCTTCTGAAGGAGCTGAAAGAGATATTTTTGATTCAATAATCATACCGGTTTCAAAAGGAATTGTGACCACCAAAGTCAAGGGTACGGAAAGAGTCCCTGTGCCTGGAATAAATGGCCAGCGCTTTCGTGATAGAAATACTTACAGGGGCGGTTCGGAACTTTATGTAATCGGAAGAAGTGAATCAAAGGTAGAGAGAGAGGGAGAAAGCGGCTATTGGCTTAACGTCTTTGGCGGCATAGAAGGCTGGATTTCAGAATATGATGTGGAACTGGAAGCGGAGGAAATAGAAGCGCTTGATGTGGTTCCATTCGACAGTGAAAAAATCTTCAATGCATATCCGCCGGACTCTGTCTTTGGCGTTCCGTTCAGCGCTTATTATCCTGACGGCAGTGCGGACTGTGCCTACTATGATTCCAGAAGATATCCACAGGTTCCTGTGCATGAAAAGCCTTTTGAAGATTCTGAAATACTGTGGTATATTACTTATGAGAATTCTTGCAATGAGTCAAAAGTAATAAGGTACTTTTATATTTCAGGCGCAACCCTTGGCAATTCGATAAGTGAAAGATGGTTTGAAACATATCAGTCAGGACACAGGGGGTTTGTGAGCGGAAAATACTTGCATTCAGTTCTGGAAGGTTAAGTTCCGTTATAACAAAGGGATACCTGATAAGTTCCTGACCGTGGTGCTGCTCCGGGCTTGGCCCAGAATCTCCTGCACCATAAGCGGTCCCGTGACTTTCAGTACATCCCTCTGATTTGCTATGTAATTTTGATTACAATGGAATGTTACCGTGCTTCTTTAGAGGAGCGGAAGTCTGAAGTTTGTTTTCAAGGAATTCCAGGCTGCGTGCTACGCGTTCACGGGTTTCTTCCGGGTTGATGATTTCGCTGATGTAGTCGCGCTGAGCGGCAATAGTCGGAGTCATAATTGTATCCTTGTACTCCTGTGACTTTTGTGCTACGAGTGCGGCCTGTGAAGGATCCTTCATTTCCTTTGCATACAGGATACCCAGAGCGCCTTCTGCACCCATGACTGCAATTTCTGCTTTTGGCCATGCGTAGACAAAGTCGGCGCCGAGATGCTTTGAACACATTGCAATGTATGCTCCGCCGTAAGCCTTGCGTGTGATTACGGTGACTTTTGGAACAGTGGCTTCGCTGTAGGCATAGATGACCTTTGCTCCGTGGCGGATGATACCCTTCTGCTCTTCGTCAGGACCGGGCAGGAAGCCTGGAACGTCGACGAATGTCACCAGAGGAATATTGTAGCTGTCACAGTAGCGCACAAAACGTGCAATCTTGTCAGAAGAGTCGCAGTTAAGGAGACCGCCCCAGACGGCAGGATTATTTGCCACAATACCAACCGGCTTGCCTTCTATCTTGGCAAAACCGACTACTGACATTGCGGCGAATTCACTCATTACTTCGAGGAATGAGTCGTCGTCTACAACACAGTCTATGACTTGGCGGATATCGTAACCCTTTTTGCTTTCTTCTGGAAGAACTTCTGTGATGCGCTTTGCCTTTTTGCGCTCGTCGTACTTGAATTTGGCATCTGCGATGATTTCTTCACCATAGTAATGAGGAATGTAGTCAAGAAGTCTGCGCACCTGCTCGTAGCATTCGTTTTCTGTGCTGGAGCGGAAATGTGCTACTCCTGATTTCTGCGAGTGTATTGCAGCGCCGCCAAGGTCTTCTGCTGTGATGTCCATGGAAAGAACGCTCTTTACAACCTTTGGGCCTGTGATAAAGAGCTGGCTGATTTTGTCCACGGCAAAGATAAAGTCAGTGATTCCTGGTGAGTATACTGCACCGCCGGCGCATGGACCTGCGATGATGCTGATCTGCGGAACAGTGCCGGATGCCCTGACGTTCTGGAAAAAGAGTTCTCCGTAGCCGCAGAGCGCATCCACGCCTTCCTGGATACGTGCTCCGCCCGAGTCATTGATTCCGATTACCGGACAGCGTGCGTCGATAGCCATTTCCATGAGCTGGGCGATTTTTTGTCCGTGTACTTTTCCAAGCGAGCCGCCTTGAACCGTAAAGTCCTGGGCATAGACTGCCACTTTTTTGCCGTTGATTTTTCCAAAACCGGTGATTACACCGTCATAGGGGATTTCCTTTTTGTCCATTCCGAAACTGGTACAGTTGTGGCGTGCCGCGGAATAAACTTCGTAGAAAGAATCCTTGTCACACAGCGCATTGATGCGTTCGATTGCATGAAGCTTGCCCTTTTCGTGCTGCTTCTGAATATTGTATTCGTATTTAGCCATAAGTGCATCCTTATTCTTTTCAGATATAAAAAGTGTATCAGTAAATAAAATATTAGTCAATATGACAAAAAGTGTAAAAGTGTCAAATGTATTGTGCTGTCTTCATATAGTTTTGGGTGAGGTGGATGTTTTGGGACGGAACAATGAAGCATAGCCCCGATTGGAGGGGCCTGCCGTAAGGCAGGTTCCGACCGGAGGGAGGAATGAAACCCCGGAAAGCGGGTGGACTGTTCAGTGTTCACCCGCTTTTAGCAAGGGAAAAATGTCCGTGATTAAGTATGCTCCGGAAAAAAATCAATTTATGGGCGATGCGAACCCGAACTGCTCAAAGGTTTTCTTTACGAGCT
>CAMNHD010000014.1 GCA_946538875.1 uncultured Treponema sp. | reverse complement strand
CACGGACTTGACCAGGTGCTTGCCCCTCAGCGCATGAGCCATGCACGCACCAAGCTCACCCGTAGTCGCATCCAGCAGAATCGATTTTTCGCCATTGTACTGCAGGATAGTCTCCAGAGCCGAAATCAGGAACGAAGTGCCAAAATCCTTGTGGCTTCCCGTAGGACCATGAAAAAGCTCCAGCATAAAAAGATTGTCGTCAAGCTGCCGCACCACAGGCGAAAACGGAAACGCCCTGGTGGCTATAGTCTCACAGATGATAGGGCTGAATTCCTTGTTGATCAGTCCCGAAGTAAGAGTACCCGCAAGGTTTGCAAAAGAAGTTTTTTCGTCGGCATAAAGAATCCACTTGCGCAGGTCTTCCCCGTTGTAGGGCACAAAAAGTCCTCCGTCTTCAGGCATACAGTCCAAAAGCGCCTGGCTGAAGCTCACCTGCTTATTATTGTCTCTGGTACTAACAAAACGCATGAAAACCCCTCAAAAACAATTGTCCCCGAATTATAGCACAAGCACAAGACTTTTTCCACCCGTTTTCAATACTCAAGGCATTGTCATCCGTCCTGACATTCCGCAAGCGCAAAAGACTCACTCACTTTACCATAACATCGGACATTACGGTACTGCCGTCTGCAAAGTGTGCAATTATCACATAATAGTTGCCTGAAGGAACCCCATCAGTATTACTGTAGCTGTAGGTGAACGAAGCGTTACCCATCACTACACCTGTATCTAGTCCCAGATTAATCCACTCATCGGCATTAGTTCCAAGATCACGGGAGCTGTACACCGTATGGGCAAAACAAGGATTATCGGCAAGAATATTTGCACCGGTTTGCCCCATTAAAATATCTTTCAAATTGCAGATTATAGGACTTGAAGTAGTCTGCCTACGAACGTACTCCGGATAAAAATAGCTTGTCTTACCATAAGCATAGGCACCCCGGGGGCCAAACCAGCTGCTAATAGTCGGCACCACCTTGATAAAGGAAGACTCCTGTGCAGAGTTAAGAGTAAGAGTTTTAGCAACATTGTCTCTCAAATCATTTTCACAGTCAGAAGCACCAGATCCTTTATACGTCCATCTTCCAAAACCAATTGTTGCCGACGGTCCATAATCATCTGTAAAATGAATTAATTCCCAGTCATTATTATCATTGATATATGAACAATACAGATACATCTCCTTGACAGAACTTTGATATATTTGAGGAACAGGCATTGAAAGCTTATACTGCGAACTGGTGTAAGAAACCTCTGCTGCGGCATTCAAGTCAATCATCTGTCCCAAGTTTATATAACCGCGGCGATAATTTCCTGCATTATCCTCAATATAATAAATCAGATAATTACTATAGATACCATGAACAGGCATAATTATAGTATTATCTATTATTTCAAACTCTTTTACATCACGGTTGTTTTCCCAATCTATTTCATCAAGATTATTGGCTGAATCCTTGTATAACATTTTTATTTTAATTTTACCCTGTTCATCAGTCTTAAGTCCTGACAAAGTATCGTTCAAAGTGCTTGTGAGTTTAAAACAGGCAGGAGTAAAAAAGATGTCAACTGTACCGGCCGGTGAGACTGTATCATATTCGCTGCTTACAGGAATTGTTTTTGCCCCTCCAAGTATAGTTACTCCATTTTTATTCATAACAACGGCCTGTAAAGTATAAGTATAAGAAGGCTTCCAGGATAATAAAATATCCCGTTCTGGATAATAATTATTCGTTTCCTTAATCAGATACATATATTCTTCGTTAAAATCAAAATTTTCATCCCAATTAATATGAAGATTCAATTTTCCAGAATTCTTTTCTCCTGGATATATATCAACATTAAAATCCGGAACATCGCTGTCAGTTAAAGCCGGCAAAGTAAGATCGGTAGAAAAACCGTCATCTGTTTTTGACAAAGTTAAAGGACTTCCTCCAATATAATAATCTTTTCTGGAATCATTATACTTTCTTATAGGCATGCCAAAATACAAATAATATTTTCCATTAGGTATATCTTTTTTAATACTAGAGTCAAGTGTATAATATTTTTTTAATCCTGTAACTGAATATGTTATCGGTGCATTCACTTGATTACTATCATACGTTAATAACCATGGGTTTTCTACAGCACTACCAAAGGATTCTTCAGGTATACAAAAAATGTAACCATGATTAATATTTACCCGGATACTTGCATAATCTTTTTCCAAATAACAGCCTATCGAATCTTTATTTGCTGAAATTGAAACCGCAGCAAGATCAACAAGATTCCCAAAAGAATAATTAAAATAACCCAAATTCCCTGTCTGATCACAATATGTAAATTTTATGTCAGTTTTTTTGTACGGATTAACAGTCAAGGCAAAAGTCAACTCATTCATAAACCCATAAGATGTAGACTTATATTCAATTTCATTTACGTTGCTGGAAAAGGTCTGCAAATCCAAATAAGTTTTTTCTTCTCCTTCATAGCCCCATTCGCAACTCAGTAATTGAATGCTATTTGAAAAATCATTGCTATCCCATGAAAGAATGGATTCAGTATAATCGTTTCCGTCTTCATCTTTTGCATAAATTGGATGAATACTGTTATAGATTTCATTATCTGATATATAGCTAAAATTATTCATCATATATAAGGTAAAATTAATCTGTATTTTTCCTTCAGAGTCCAGTGTTTTAAATCTGGTGTGCTCCATGTCTTCAAAAGATTCTGCAATATTCAAATTTGCAACATTTACATTTGTATCCTTTATCAAATCCACAACACCAGTTGATTTATTACCTGAGCGGTCCTGTGCTATTAAAGAAAGCCTTGAAACGCCGTCGCTGCTATCTTTAAAATCATACTCGAGCAATCCAGACAAAGACTTAGAATTACCAGCCGCTCTTATACAATTTGTACTTTCATTTGTCATTCTTCCGTAAACTGTACCGTCTGCATTTTCACCGCTTGGTTCCCGGATTTTCTGTTCCTGAATTTCAAAGAAATCCATTCCGCTGTCTGCATCTTCTGCCTCAAAATAAATCCACACTTTGTTTACATGATACTTTTTTATGTTTTCAGCAACTATAGAACTATCTCCATTATAATTTGCTTTTGCTGCGTAATGCGTAAACTCATCCAGAGGAATAAGATTGGTTCCATTCAAGGCATCTTCGCCTGTCCTTGCAACATGCAGTTTTGTAAGAACAGGATCTATGGTATCTTTTTGAGCATTGACACGGAATACAAAAGAATAGTCACTCTGGTCAAAGGCAACTGATTCACCTTCCACACCATCTTTAAGACCTGAAAGCAGCAGTGTTACAGAAATATCTTTTGGCTGTCCATCCGGCTTTACAAGGTAATGTTCCCCCTTCAACGGAATCACAAGGGTTTTACCATCATCCTCAAGATACGGATCACTATAAAACGGCGCATTTTTTCCAACGGGATTGTCTTGGTCAGGAAGAAGCAGATCTATATCGCCACTTTTCATCAATATATTTTTTAATGAGCCGTCTTCACCTGCAAAATCAGAAAGGTTTATTTTCTTGTTGAAATAGATTTTTACAGAAGTATCCTGCATATATCCGGAATTATCAAACGGCGGGTAATGCGAAACAACAGTCGGTATAATCACGCAGACAGGTTTTATCACAAGCCCGGGAGACACTTTCTTAAACTTTGCGGTAATCCTGTAAGTTCCGTCTGCCCCGGTACTTTTAAAGTCTGAAAACTCAACATATTCGTCGGAAAGTTCCACAAGGCTGCCGTCATCAGAACGTGTATAAGACTTCCAGCCGGTGAGTTTCACGCCCTGGGCCAGCTTGAACTCTACGGGAAACTCGTCGCTTACTTTTTTGCTGAGAATTGTTCCCGTGAGAACTGTTCCGGTTCCGTCATCAGCCTCCACGCGGATTTCATGAGGGGTGTCCCTGGAATAGCTTATTTCTGATTCAATCTGCTGCTTTATATTTCCGCCGTTCATAAAATTCTGGCATGAGGCAGCCAGGAGACTTAATAATACAATGGCAAAAGGTAAAGTAAACTTTTTCATAACGGTCCCTCAAACTATTAATGTTAATTCAATTATAACATGCAGACCGTCTGCTGTCCACCTCACAGAACTTTTTTATGGGAAATGATTTCAAAACAGGGACTTTATCATAATCGCCGCAAGGACCCCGCTTACAATGAGCCGCATCCCGGAACCGGTCAAAAACCCAAGGAACGAGTACCATGCCGACCGTACTGCACGGTTGAAGTCTTTGTGGTCATGTATCAGTTCCCCGACCAGTGCGCCAAAGAATGGCCCCAGGACTATGCAGGGAATTTGGCCGGTAAACAGCCCCGCAAACACACCCACTGTGGAACCGATTGAGCCTGCCCTGGAACCGCCGGACTTTTTGGTTAGCAGACTGGGAATAAAGTTGTTGAGCACTTCCACAGCAACAGTGACCAAAGCGGTCACCACAAGCGTCACCCATGTAAGCGAACTTTTAGAGGTAAATGACACCAGCAGCAGTCCTATCCATGCGAGTGGTGTTCCGGGGATACCGGGCACAAGACAGCCTACAAGTCCCACCAGTGTGAGTATGCACGCAATGACAATCAGTATAATATCCAGAACCATGCCTTAAATATAAAAAAAGTCCTGTATAAATTCAACGCTTTTTATCATTCACCACCGCATCATGGTAATAAATTTTTAATAAACTGCAGACACAAAGTGGCTGCCGGCCGCACACCACCGCAGCGGGCACCCTTTACAAAAGTTCCGGGGTGATGTATATTAAACTAACAACCGTTAGTCAGCGGTAGTTGGTATCCAGATGAGCAGGCACGTATCCAAGGAAAGTATCATTCTCTCACTGCTGAACACAGCGTTTTACCGGTCCACGGGCGCCACCAGCCTGAGCGACATTGCCGAGGACATCGGTATAAAAAAAGCTTCGCTCTACAACCATTTTTCAAGCCGTGAAGACTTGATTGCAAAGACAACCGCTTTCTGCGCCACTTACATACGCACACTCACTTTCACTCCCCAGGATATTGAGGCCGTGGCTCAGCGCTACCCTGCCGAGACTATATTCAAGGGGATTGTGAACCGCTACCTTAAGATGCACGAAAAGACGCCGCTTTTCCAGGTGTACACTTTTATCGAAAGCCAGAAGTATTTTTCCCAGGAGGCTGCCCTCATTGTCCAGGAGCGCACTCAAAAAAACATACAGCAGACTGTCACCGCGCTCAAGAACATCTCATCGCATCAAAAGCTCAGCCTGCCGCGCGAACGCTTTGCGGATGTGTCACAGTGGTTCTGCTCGGGCGTAAACGACATCCTTTCAAACTATCTGCTCGGGCGTAAGCAGGCCCTTATAGAAAACCCTGCATCCGGAGAGGGGGAACTTTTCGAGGCCCCGCAGGAAGACAAGTTTTTTCTTGAGCAGGCTGCAAATCTTGTAGACACATTCACCTCGATGATAAAATGATTCCGACACAGGAGTAATACATGAGCACGGAGTACTTGTTTCTTTTGTTTCTAATCTACGCTTTTATTGGCTGGGTAGGAGAGGAGATATGGACTGGAATCGGCCAGAGGAAACTGACCAAAAGAGGAATGCTCTTTGGCCCCATCTGTCCCATCTACGGCTTTGGTGCGCTGGGAATTCTTTATCTTCTGCAGCCCTGGAAAGACACTTGGGTAAGACTTTTCTTTGCTTCCATGATTGTCACCAGTGTTCTTGAATATATCACCAGCTGGCTCCTGGAAAAAACTCTGCATGCCAAGTGGTGGGACTACTCCGGCAGACCGTTCAACCTGAACGGCAGGTGCTGTCTGCTGAATTCGGCGGCATTCGGTGCGGGGGGCCTTGCGCTTGAACATTTGATTCACCCGGTGGTGACAAAGGTGCTTTTTTCCAAGCTTCTTGAGCCTTACATACGCTGGATTACCCTGGGACTTGCCGTGGTTCTTGGCCTGGACATACTGTTCACGCTGAGACGTCTCGTGGACCTGAATGCAACGCTTGCAAAATTCAGGACTTACTCGGAACAGCTCAAGGAACGCTTTGGCGGTGAGGAATGGTTCAGGGAACAGAACCTGCATACAATGATTGAGTCTGTAAAGGAAAAGGCCAAGGCGGACAGTTCCAAGTTCAGCAGGAAATTCATGGAAAGCTTTGAGTCCTACACCAAGAGACAGAAGACTTTTGAGTTCTGGCTCAAGAAGTTCCCGACTATGAGCACCAAGGAATACCACAACGCATTCGATTACTTAAAGCACATGACCCAGTCATACTGGGCGGAGCAGAAGCGCCTTATTTCGGAAACCAAGCAGAAAAAGCAGAAAAAGCAGAATAAGAAATAGAGCACGGCCCGGCATGGAAATCTTTTTTTTTAAGAAAGAATGCCAAAGTGGCGGAAGGGAGCGCCTGCCACATCAGAATTACTGATTAAAATTTTAAAAACCTTATTGACACAAATAAGTCTTTCTGATATATTAGCGGAACAAACGGGGGTGTAGCTCATCTGGCTAGAGCGCTTGCATGGCATGCAAGAGGTAAGGGATTCGACTTCCCTCATCTCCACTATCAGACTTGGTTTACATTGGTGAATCAAGTCTTTTTTTTTGCACGGAGGCTTATACATGATTAAAACTATTCGTCCTGAACAGATTTCCGACAATGCCATCAAACTGATCAGCAAGGACTGGATGCTTGTGACTGCATGTTCCAAGACTGTAAACGACCTTGGCGAGTCCGTGCTGAGCCGTGCAAATACTATGACTGCAAGCTGGGGCGGTCTTGGCGAACTGTGGAACAAACCCGTCGCTACTATCTACATACGCCCTTCCCGCTATACAAAGGAACTGATTGACAGTTCCGACACTTTTTCGCTGAGTGTTCTTCCTGAACGCTACAAGACTGCCCTTGACTACTGCGGCTCCCACAGTGGCCGTGACGGTGACAAGTTCAAGTCTGCAAAGCTGGATGTGCTTTATTCCAACGACACTCCCTATATCAAGCAGGCGCGCCTTGTTCTTATCTGCCGCAAGCTTTACGCCCAGGAATTTGATCCCTACAGCTTTACTGACGAAAAGGTGCTTAAGCAGAATTACAAGAAGGATGACTTCCACACCATGTATATTGGAGAAATAATCAAGGTGCTTGAAGACAAGAGATAGGATTTCTGTCCATGAAGTATGATGAAACGAAAATTTGGTCTAGAATTGCTTCTACGGGTCTGTTTGTCACTTCTTTAGCTCTGATTACCGCCATCCTGCAGTATGGTATTTCCCGCAGGTTTACTCTATCGCTTTTTATGCGCTACCTGCCGCTGTGCATGAACACGGTGGCCTTCCTAGGTTTTATCTATCTTGTCACCAGCCCCAGGCAATACATTGTCTACGCTGTTATTCTTTATGTGTACGGCGTGGGGAATCTCCTTGACGGAGGCAATGTGCTTGGTGCACTTTGCATTACTACGTGCATTGCATTTATGTTTATTGCAGGACTTCTTGACAAGCACCGTAACCGTAGGATTGTGATTTTGAGCATTCTGCCTGCCGTGGCCCTGCTGATGCAGTTATGGACGGCCGGTTACCTGCAGTTCTTTATGTCTCTCATGCATATTGCGGGCAGTTCGTTTTTGGTCACTATAATCTACCTGCTGTTCTACCCCAGGTTCAAGGAGCTTGAGCAGCACAAAAGCTCTTATACCTTTACGGAAAAGGACTGTCTTGAATATGAGGTGGAATGGCTCAGGGCTGTAATCCGCGGTGAAAAATACAGTGTCATCGCGCAGAGGCATGGGGTGTCGGAGAGCAAGGTCAAGGCCAGGATTCTTGAGTTGTACCGCATTCTGAATGTCCACGACAAGACGGAATTTCTTACGGCTTATCACAATTATGAGTTCTGCTGGGTTGACTCCCGCACTTTGGCACCTGAGGAATAATATTATCTGCTTCTTGGCTTAGGGCGGCAGTTTGGGGGAGCGCACGGCGTGGCTCAGTCAAGCGTACGGCGCACCGCTGACCGCGCTAGCGCTGCACGGCCCCAGCCTTGATTTTTCCGGCAACTTCCTCACCGCAGAGAGTCTTTACAATTTCCATGGCGAATTCCTCCGCCGCTCCGGGACCTCTTCCGGTAATAACGTTTGCGTCATGCACAAAAGGCTTTCCGTCCTCATAACTATCCGCAAAAGCCGCCGCCTGATCCGCCATACCGGGGTAACAGGTCCACTTTTTCCCGCACAGAGCCTTTGTCCTGGAAAGAACCAGCGCAGGAGCCGCACAGATTGCACACACAAGCTTTCCCTTTTCCTCAAAGGCATCAAGCAGAGAAATCAGCCTCTCATCATACGCAAATTTTGCCGAACCGGGCATTCCTCCCGGGACAACAACCGCATCAAACTCGTCAGCCGCATCAGGACCCAGGGCATCCACGCTTGATTCCGCCAAAACTTCCAGCCCATGACTGCATTTTACCAGGGGCCTCTCCCCTTCCATGCTCCATGTGCCCGCAGCGGCAAGAGTAAGCTGCACCCCGGCCCTTCTAAGGTAGTCCAAAGGGGTGATTGCTTCGATTTCTTCGCTTCCATCAGAAATAAAAACCAATGCTTTTTTCATTCTATTTATAACTCCTGTAAAAAATGCCGAAAAGTGTAGAAGAGGCTTTGCGGATTTTACGCCCAGCCACGGATTTCTTCCTTCCAAGTTGAAATTATACACCCAATGGAGTAAAATGTGTATATGAAACAAGTGCTTTTGATTGACGGCTCACCACTTTTTAGGGAATACTTGCACGATAAGCTCATTTCGGAACAGGTTACCGTAGAAACCTCCACCGGCAACAGGGACGCTTACACAAAAATAATAAGTCTACTTCCTGACCTGATCATCATAGATGTCGAGGAAAGCATCGACACTCTGGATGACCTTCTTGAAAACAAGCGCCAGGACCCCAATGCATGCAAAATTCCTATCATCATAAGCGGCCCCACCATTCCGCGCGGCCATGTGGCCACACTTGCCAAGTACGGCGTCATCAAATACTTTGCCAAGCCTATCAAATTCGACATTTTCTTTGAGGCAATAGGCCGTGTGCTGCACGCAAACTTCACCATGGACGACACTCCCTGCGTGCTTGAGACCCACACCAACGGCAACATCATCTTCATAGAGGTGGCTCAGGGCCTCAACCGTGAGAAAATGGCACTTCTCAAGTACAAGGTGGCGGAGCTCATAGACAAAAACACCCTCCGCGAACCAAAAATCATAGTCATGATGACCAATCTTGAGCTGACCTTTGTGGACGGCGCAAACCTTGAGATTCTGCTGGACAACATACTTGCGGACAACCGTGTCAAGAACAAGAACATAAAGATTCTTTCTTTTGACAACTTCACCCGCGAACTGATTTCAGGCCATCCTGAATATGCAGGGATAGAAGTTGCAGACAATCTGAACAACGTGCTCAATTCACTGGTGGAATCAGGAACAAACACTGATCTTTCCGAGCTTGTCTCCAACCGCATCCTTACCCAGGACAGCAATGCCGAAACAGGTTCCATAGAAATCAGGTTCAGTGCCGAGACAGGTTCAGGCTCCGACAAGGACATAACGGAGATTCTGAGAGTCACAATCGTGGATGACGACCCGGTTGTGCTTAAACTTCTGGAAGCTTCGTTCAAGGAAACCGGTGCGGAAATTCGTCTCTACAATTCCGGGGCAGCCTTCATGCAGAATGCATTCAAGGAAGTATGCGACATCCTTATCCTTGACATCTACATCCCGGACATGAACGGTTACGACATACTGCGCAACCTCCAGAGGCAGAACTTTGGGGCACCAATACTTATCTACTCACAGGCCACAATGCGAGAGGCTGTCATACAGGCACTCAGTCTTGGAGCAAAAAGTTATATGGTCAAGCCACAGAAGCCCGAAGCCATTATCCAGAAGGCTCTGGAACTTGTAAATTCCCCTGACTGACACACTTAGCGGAGACCCACATGGACGTGAACACAGTTGAAGGCGCAAGCCGTTTTCTTTCCAGCACACTTCACGAAGTGCGCACTCCTATACAGACAATCATCAGCACCACTGAACTTCTGCAGGAGACAAAACTGGACAAAGAGCAGCTGGAGTACGCCCGGCAGATTGAATTCAGCGCAAATGTCCTGCTTCAGCTTGCCAACGATGTGCTTGACTTTACAAAGATTCAGTCAGACCAGTTCAAGATGGAGAACATCCCCTACGATGTAATCGACCTGACCGAGCATGTGGTTGACCTGTTGAGCATAGAAGCCTTCAACAAGGGTCTTGAAGTCATCACCGACATTGACTACTCCATCCCAAAGATGGTCATGGGCGACCCCACACGGGTACAGCAGATTCTGCTGAATCTTATCAAGAACGCAGTCAAATTCACTGACTCCGGCTACATGCTGGTAAAGCTCATGCTCAAGAACAACGACCTCTACTTTGAAGTCATAGACTCAGGCATTGGTGTGCCGGTGGAAAAACAGTCGCTTATATTCAATGACTTCTACCAGGTGGACGCAAGCACAACCCGACATTACGGAGGCACAGGCCTTGGGCTTTCCATCTGCCGCAACCTGGTGAAAATGATGGAAGGAAAGATAGGCGTAAGATCCAACCCCTCCGGCGGCTCCATCTTCTGGTTCAGCATTCCTCTGGACAAAGCAAACATAGATTCAGAAAAGAAATTCGAACTGGAAGTTCCACACTCAGCAAGGATCCTTCTTGTTGATGACAACGAACTTTCGCTGCAGAGTCTTGCCAACAAACTTGTCGACTTCGGCATAAATTCCGTGGACACCGCCAAAAACGGCGACGAGGCACTGCAAAAGCTTACCGCCGCCGCCAAGGCCGACAATCCTTTCACCATCTGCTACATAGACATGATTATGCCAAAGACAGACGGCTGGCGCCTTGCCGCGGAAATCAACAACAACGCCTTTATCAACAATCTGTGCCTCTACCTTATGGTTCCAGAAGGACAGATGGGCGAAGACGCAAAGATGAAGCGGCTTGACTGGTTCAACGGATATCTTTACAAGCCCATCAAGCGCAACCAGCTGCTGAACACCCTGATAGAAGCCTTCAGCCAGGGACTCAACCTGCAGCCGGTGGATGGAAAGGTCATGCGCCAGCAGTTCATTCCCGAAATTGACCTGCATTCCGTCTCAGTCACATCAAAGGAAGACTCCAAGATTGCCGCAACAAACAAGATTCTTGTTGCAGAAGACCACCCTGTGAACCGCAAGATAATCCAGACCTTCCTGGAAAAATACGGTGCCACTGTATTCCTTGCCGAAGATGGAGAAGTGGCTATACGCCAGATAGAAGCCCATCCCCAGATTGACATGATTTTCATGGACATAAGAATGCCTGTAAAGAGCGGCATTGATGCGACCGTACAGCTCAGGAGCAAGGGATACAAGGGCATAATCATTGCCTGCACCGCCAACAATGACCAGGAAGACTTCTGCGAATACCTTAAGCTCGGCATAAACGACATTCTGGTAAAACCGTTCAAGCGCGACATGGTAAAGCAGATGCTCAAAAAGTGGAACACAGTGCTGGACTTCCCGGAAGCCAAGGAAATAATGACTCTGGTCGACGTAAGCAACAAGGCAACAGACCTTTGGGATGTCACAGATCTTATGGACACAACAGAAGGCAACGCCGACCTTGCAAAGGCACTTATGACGGAGTACATAAAGCACACGGAAGACATTCTTTCGCAGATACGCGAGGAACTCAGCATAGAAAACAAGGATTACGACAAGCTGGAAGGTCTGGCCCACACCATCAAGGGCAGTTCCGCATCCGTAAGCGTACACAAGCTCACAGAATATGCCGCACAGATGAACAATGCCGCAAAGGCTCACGACGACAGATCCATTGAGGCAAGCCGCACAGACTTTGAGATAGACTTTCAGAAATTAAAAAATCTTGTAAGCGCATGGGAAGCAGACTTATGAAAAAAACAAACTATCACAGCCACTCCACATTCTGCGACGGAAAGGCAGGCCTCAGGGAAATGGTCCAGTCGGCGGTGGAACACAGATTCGACATCTTTGGGTTCAGCGGGCATTCCATGTACCCCTTTGCATGCGACTGGCACATTGCCCCCAGGGAACATGCCGCATACGCTCAGGAGACAAGGGAACTGGCCAGGGAATTTCAGGGAAAGATTGAACTGTACACAGGATTCGAGGCTGACTACATACAAGGCGTCTGCTGCCCGCGTTTTGACCGCTACAAAGAGTTCAAGCCTGACTTCCTGGTGGGGTCAGTGCACTATGTTCCAGGAAAGGGCGGCTTTTTTGAGGCTGACGGCCCCTTTGACGAAACCAGGGAAAACATACGCAGATACTTTGGAGGAGATGTAAAGCTTGCCGTGCAGACATACTTTGCACTTGAGCGTGAAATGCTCCGTGAAGGAGACTTTACATTCATGGGGCACTGCGACCTTATCCGCAAGCAGAATGCCGTAAGTCCCCTGTTCAGCGAAGAAGACTCATGGTACAAGAACGAAATAAAGGCAACGGCCCAGGCAATTGCTTCCAGCGGTGTCTGTGTGGAAATAAACACAGGCGGAATGGCAAGAGGATACATGGACAGCCCCTACCCCTCACTGTATTTTCTGGAGCTGCTTAGGGAAAAGAACGTGCCCGTCACGATTAATTCGGACACCCACAGTCCCGACACTGTGGACTACGCCTTTGACCAGGCCGCAGAACACGCAAAAAAGGCCGGCTATACAGAACTTATGTACTATACAGCAGGCCAGTTGAAATCTCAGAAAATAGACTGAACTCAGCGGTTCTCGCGCTCAAGCTTTTCCTGACACTCCATGCAAAGCATTGCAAACGGGAGAGCCTCCAGACGCTTCTCAGGAATATTCTCTCCACAGTTCAGACAGATTCCGTAATGTCCCTGGGCAATACGTTCCAAGGCATTGTTTATCATGTTAAGGCGCCTTGAATCCTGCTCACCAAGCTGATTCATCAGATAGCCGTCAATTGTATCGGAAGCAGTGTCAACCTCATCACCAGGATCAGAGCCTTCCATCATCTTTGCTACATCGGCATTGCGTCCTGCTATGGCTGTCAAAAGATCATTCCGCTGCTGCAGAAGTTTTTCTTTCTGTTTTTCGATAAAATCTTTTTTCATTCAAATCCCCTTTATTGACAATTTTCTCACTTTTGTACATACTAGTATACGCATAAATTCTAAAAAAGGCAAATAAATTCTGGAGGAATTTGTGGCTAATAAAGACGAAGCTATTGAAGTTGAAGGCGTTGTAAA
>CAMNHD010000013.1 GCA_946538875.1 uncultured Treponema sp. | reverse complement strand
ATCCAGACTTGCAACATGCATTATTCCCAAGGTCAACAAGGCATTAGGACTAGTTGAATCAAGAGGATCTTCAGGATTTTTAGAAACCTGTACATAGCAGATATAATTTCCATCCCTTAGTCCGCAGACCGGAATATCCGGATTATAGGTAGATTTAATCTGGCAGATTCTGCTTGGGAAAGAGGCCTTTACCTTATCTGGAGTATAGAGATTCATATTATCAGAATATGCAGGCTTCCAAAAATACTGGATTGTATATGGCTTATCTCCTGAATCACCTGTATTTTCAAGTCTATCTCTAAATCTTACCTCAAAAGGATTGTTACAGCAAATCGCATATCTGTCAGAAGCGTATTCTGTAATATATGGAATTGAATTATTTATGTCACACACTATAGAACCTGCTTCATCTGATTCCTCTGTTTTTCCGTTAAGATTTGCCCTTATTCTAACTGAATATGAAACGGTATCTGTTCCCGAAACAGATTTGTATGGAAAATGAATTGTTGTTTTACCTTTTGCAAGATCTTCCGGAGGAATTAATGTCAGTATAGGAACACTGTTAGTTCCGCTACCAGAATATAAAGCTGTTAAATAACTAATCTGAGGGTTTGTGTTATTTTTGTCAAACTCTATTGTTGCATAATAAGTACCAGAGTCCGAAGCATCCATTCCGGATTCAATAGATTTATAAAGAGGTTTGTTAAAAGAAATAGAGTCCGTATCATTAAAAGTAAAGAAAACCATTGGTCCTGCAATACATTTATAGTCAGCATAGCCGGTTTCCTTACCCATCTGGTTATATACAAAGGAAACAGCCAGTGTTGAACCTACACCATAATCGCCTCGATTACAATTAATTGTTTGTTGCTGCAAGGCAAATTGATACCCATCTCCCTCTCTTAAAGTTGTATTACCATCTGAATCTTTTTCTGCAATAAATCTGAATTGCCGCAGATCGGAGAAAGAATCATAACCATCAATGTAATAATTTATTTCTCCCATATAAACTAGGTCTTCATCTGTGAATTTATCAAAAGATGTAATCTGTGCTTTTCCAGGAATTCTTCTTATAATGCTTGCGGGAGTTCCGCCTTCATCATAAGCTGTTATTCTTAAATAACTAATTTTATCTGTTTTAAAAATAATTTCTTTTGCTGTACATTTTTTAATTCCATTTGCAGCATCTGTTACTGTCTCGGTAACTTCATATTCATCTATTGTAGATTCATCATTAAAATCTGTAGCATATTCAAAAGTATATCTGTATTTTTCCGGAAGAGAACAGTAAATCTTTCCATCTAAATTATACCAGACATCATTTGTTTTATATTCCCAGAAAAAGTTTTTGTAAAAGTCCGGTTTAGCATTTTGTATTTTTCCTGTTTCTGGAAATAAATCTAGAGGAATATTACTTACACACAAATCATCTATAGAAAAAAACGTATCCTTAACAGCATAAAAAGTCTTAACCTCGCTAAGGTTTTCACACATGTCTGTAAGTTGAATTTCAAGCTTTACAAGGCCGTCTTTATATTCTTCATTTACAAGATTAAACTGGTAATCAAAATCAAGAATGGCGTTTCCGTCGGCGTCAGATTCAAGATAAATCGGGGCCGAAACGATTGGCGGGTCATTTACAATATCATTTTTAGTGTCTCTAAGGCGGGTCTCTTTTACTGTCAGATAATTAATTCCGCTGCCACCGTCAAAGGCAATTCCGGAAAAATGGATTTTATTTGCGTGGTTTGTATAAAAGTCAGAATCTTCCCAGGCAATCTGTCCCTCTTCATTCAAAAAGGCTTTTTCGGTAAAATCAGTTTCACCGGCACCATTGTTCAGGCTTATACTTGCAAAAATTGGAGAAACATCATCTGTAGAATTATTTACCCTGAATGTCCACGAAAGCAGCGAAGTCTTTAAAATAGACCCCTTTTGAGACCTTAGCTTATCCGAAAGCTTTACAGTAATATCCTTTGAAGAATGTCCTTCAAGGTTTATAAGATTATCTGAATTGGCACGGATTCGTACTATTTTTCCGTCCTCAGAAAAACTTGGTTCAAGATAATTTACCAGAGAGACATCCTGGCCACCAACCAGAATTTCATAACTAAATGTACTTTGATTTACAGGTACACTAAACTGAATTTCTATGGCAGAATCGCGGTATATACCCGAAGAAGAATATTCCGGCGATTTGGATATGATTGTAAAATCTTCGCCGGAATTTGCAGCTTTAATAAGCTCATCCAATTGTTCTTTTGTCCCGGCGCCCTTCATAAAGTTTTCACAGGCGCTAAAGAATAATACTATACAAAACAATATCCCCACTATAAAAAGTCGGCAGATGCGGAAGGATTTTTGATTTTTCATAACCTCTCCTTTTATTAGTAAGATAATAATAAGATAATTATAATGCGTATTTAATCATCTTTCAATTGCCATTAAAAAAAACGTGTAAGCGGCATCTTTGGGAGTTACGGTAATGATAAGCCCACCCGCAATGATAGACAACATACCGTTGCCGTGCTATACTCTGTGCATGAAACATTCAATGCAGATTTTACAGGAACTCGCGGCAAAAAACGGCCCGCTGTGTGTCGGACTGGACACCGACCCTTCCTATATACCAGAAACAATCATAAAAAAGTACAACTCCCCGGCCCAGGCAGTACTCGCCTACAACAAGGAAATCATCTCGCGCATCAAAAGCGATTCAAGTGCATGCTGCTGCAAAGTACAAGTTGCCTATTACGAAGCAATGGGACTTGAAGGCATGAAAGTATATGCAGAGACCCTGCGTCTGGTCCGTCAGGCAGGCCTGGTGTGCATCAGCGACATAAAGCGCGGTGACATTGCCGCCACAGCAGGTGCCTATGCACGTGCCCACTTTACAGGTGACTTTGAGACAGACATAATAACCGTGAATCCATACATGGGCTTTGACACCCTGCAGCCATTCTCGGAATATCTTGAAAAAGGCAAAGGAATGTTTGTCCTGCTCAGAACCTCAAACCCGGGCATGGTGGACATAGAGCAGCAGGAACTCAAGGCAGGCGGCCGTGTCCTTGACCGCGTGGGTGCAGAACTGGACCGTCTGGGAAAAGACTTTGCAAAGACATTCCCAGACCAGACAACAGGACCGGTAGGTGCAGTAGTCGGCTGCACAGAAGAAAGCGATGCAAAACTCCTCCGCGAAGCATATCCAGAGATGTTCTTCCTTATCCCGGGTTACGGAGCACAGGGCGGAGCCGCACGCATAGCAGCAACACTTCTGCTCAAGGCAGGCGGAACAGTGAACTCTTCACGTGGAATCCTCTGCGCATGGAAAAAGTCGGAGGTATGTTCAGCTAAAGCCCAGGACAACACCCTGTCACTTGAAAACATAGCGGATGCAGCGGCACAGGCAGCACTTGACTCCAAGGCAGACCTGACCGGTGCACTCAGTTCCCTTCAGTAACAACGATATTCCTGTGCGGCACTGAATACCTGAGTCAGGCATATTTTGCCGCACAGCACTACCCCTCCCCAAAAATAACCCGCATTTGCAAATTCCAGCTAAATTTTGTATATTGAAACAGAAGCTTACTTTTTAAGGCAGGACTCCGTAAGAAGAGACAAACTTATTTCCTGCCAAGAATGTCTGCTCAGGAGAATACTATGGTTGACAAGCCTCTTATCGATGAACAGGGCAAGGGCCTTCTTTTTGCCGGCAACAGTACGGTGGAACTCTGCGCCCCGGTGGAAGGACAGAACAATGTTTTTCTGCTGACCATTAGAGTGGAACTTGAACGCAACTCACAGCTTGCGCCGCTTCCAGGTCAGTTCTACATGCTTTCCAGTCTCAAGAGCCGCGCCTACTTTGACAGGCCTATTTCTGTATACAAGTGTTCGGAAACAGTCAACGCCGGGAATGGTCACAGGGTACTGCATATTCAGTTCCTGATTCTTGAAAAAGGTGTGGGCACAGCTGAACTCTGCCACATGATTCCCGGTGAACAGGTGCGTGTGAAGGGGCCTCTTGGAAACACATGGCTCTCTCCGCTTGAAGAATCCGGCGACACTCAGGCTATTGCAAAAATCAGGCAAGGCAAGGCAAAGCTGTGCATTGTCGGAGGAGGAATAGGAATTGCTCCCGTTGCAAACCTTGCCGCAAGTCTCCCAGCCAAGAGCTACGACTTTTTTGCAAGCTTCAAGAGTGGTTCCTACGGAATTGACTCCGTGGATGCGGCAAAACTTACTGTCACTACAGACGACGGTTCTGTTGGCGTACACGGTATGCTGAGCGCGGCGCTTACCGCCGATGCCGTCAAAACCGCCGCTTACGACTATATCTTTGCCTGTGGGCCGACACCCATGCTCGCTTACGTTCAGAAGATTGCTGACGAATGCGGCGTAAAGGCATTTCTAAGCATGGAGCACAGGATGCTTTGTGGTGCAGGCGCATGTCTTGGCTGTACAATCCAGACCAAAAACGGCACAATCCGTGTATGCAAGGACGGTCCTGTGTTCAGTGCAGACATCCTTGAATTCGCGCCGCCTCCTCCAAGACCTGCTCCGCTCCCAAAGGATGTGGAACCAGACCTGGGCGTGAGCATAGCAGGCGTACACTTCAAGAACCCGGTGATTGCCGCTTCGGGCACATTCGGCTACGGACAGATTTACCGCAGTTTCTGTGATGTGGGAGAATGGGGTGGAATCTCTTCAAAGGGAACAACTCTTGAACCGCGTCAGGGCAACCCCGGCGAGCGCAGCATAGAAGTGCCAAGCGGAAACATAAATTCAATCGGTCTGCAGAATCCGGGCATGGAGGAAGTTGTGCAGAAACTTCTGCCAGAGATGATGGAGCTTCCCACGACGACAATGCTCAACATCGCGGGCCATGACATTGATTCTTACGTCAAGGCCGTGAGCATGGCAGACAAGACTGATGTTCCGATGATCGAGCTCAACATCAGCTGTCCAAACGTAAAGGCTGGAGGCGCCGCATGGGGAATGGATCCGGACTCCGCTTACCAGTGCGTAAGTGCAGTAAGGGCCGCCACCACAAAACCGCTTATGGTAAAGCTTTCCCCGAACGCACCCGACCTGCGTGCCGTAGCAATGGCATGTGTTAAGGCCGGTGCCGATGCGCTGAGCCTTGTGAACACATTCCAGGCCACTGCCATAGACATTGAAACCGGCAAGCCATTCTTCAACAATATCCGTGCAGGTCTCTGCGGACCGGCAATCAAACCGATAGCTCTGCGCATGGTCTATGATGTTGTCGAGGAAATGAACAAGCTTCCAGTGGAAAAGCGTATTCCTGTTGTGGGCATAGGCGGAATTGAAAAGTGGCAGGATGCAGTGGAATTCATTATGGCCGGAGCATGTGCTGTTCAGGTTGGAAGTTCCAAATTCGCAAACCCTCACGTGGCAGGAGAAATAACACGCGGTCTGTCTGAGTTCATGAAGCGCAAGGGATACAGGAAACTCTCGGACTTCTGCGGAATTTCCCAGACTGGCGGTTCCCGGGCGGTGTGCCTGAACTGAATAAAAACCAGGCGCAAGCATGGCGTGGAAGGCGCGTAGCGGCCACCGCGGAAGCGGTGGCTGACCGTAGGGGAACCTGGAAGGCCTGATGAAACGGGCAATATTCTGTTTTTTCAAGGTCCTCCATTCTTTTACAAGCAGCCGCGTCCCGGAAAACAAAAAAGAATTTCCCATTGATTAAAATGACAAAAAATGTTAAAATGTCAATATGAATACATTCGTGGCATTATGCGCCGTTGGGGCGGAAAAAATTCTTGGCAATGAACTTAAGCAGCTTGGCTACCGTCTGGAGGGGAATGCTCCGGGACGAGTGACTTTTACCGGGGACATGGACGCTGTATACAGGGCAAATTACTGTCTGCGGACCAGTGACCGTGTATACATTCAGATTGCAAGATACAAGGCTGACAATTTTGACGCTCTCTTTGACGGATGCTATTCTGTTGACTGGCAGGATTTCTTCCATAAAGATGTGCGCGTTGTTGTTGACAAGGTGCGGGTGCACAAAAGCCGCCTGAACAGTGAACACTCCGTGCAGGGAATGATTCTAAAAGCTATATACAAGAAACTTGGCACAGTCTGGCACATGACTACACTGCCCGAAAGCGGCGACGAGTGTGATGTGCGCGTTTACATTGACGACAATATGGTGACTCTTCTGCTTGACACAAGCGGCGAGGCTCTGCACAAGCGAGGCTACCGTTCAGAGGGCGGCATTGCACCTCTACGCGAAACTACTGCGGCTGTTCTTCTACAGGAAATGCTGTGGCGAAGAAAGACTCCGCTGCATGATCCCTTCTGCGGAAGCGGCACCATCGCGATAGAAGCCACACTTTATGCCCACAATGTTGCTCCTGGTCTGGGGCGGCACTTTGCATACGAGCACCTTGCCTTCTACAACCAGCAGAGAGCGGTTGAAATCAAGCGCGGTGAGGCTTCAAAAATCCGCACTGACATTGAATGCCGTATCACAGGAAGCGATATTGACCCTGATGCGGTTCAGCGGGCCCGCCTTAATGCCGAACATGCCTGCGTTACTGCCGGACGTGCTCTTCAGATGATTGGAAGCGATGCAAGGATTCCAAGGCCTGACTTTATGGTGAGCGACTTTGCAGAACTTAAGGCCCCGTACGAAAGCGGCATGATTATCTGCAATCCACCTTACGGCGAGCGTATCGGCGACATTGCACAGGCAGAGGAACTTTACCGCGGAATGGCTTCGCTTTTCAATGACTTTGCGGGCTGGCAGATGGGGGTCATCACAAGTCAAAAGAACTTCCAGGAATGTATTGGCAGACATGCCTCCCTGTTAAAGAGTCTCAAGGCTGGAAACCTTGACACCACACTGTATATCTACAGGGGTGAAAAATAATGGCTGTTCTGGTTGAGCACGACAAGCGCAAGAGGGAAATACTTGCAAAATCACTGGATCTGTTTGTTGAGGAAGGCTACGAGGATGTCACTTTCCAAAAGATTGCAGACCGCTGCGGCATAACAAGGACCACTCTCTACATTTACTTTAAGAACAAGCGCGAAATCTTCCTGTGGAGCATTAAGCAGCTGACCAGCGGACTTGAGTCTGAACTTCTCAAGGTCATACAGGACAAGTCTCTTTCTTCTGTGGACTGCCTTAAGCAGATGTTCAGCACAATCCTGGACATGTGCGAGCAGAATGAAAAATTGTTCAAGACTCTCCTGGTATACCTCATACAAGTCAGGAAAAGCGACAGCGACGTAAGTGAGCGTGTCAAGCGCCGTGTAATCCGTATGCAGCACCTGATGAGCACCGTGGTCATCCGTGGTCAGAACAAGGGAGAAATCCGCAGGGTTCCTGTCAAAGAAATAAACGACCTTCTCTACAGCCTTATGGAAAGCGCCATCTTCCGCCTGTCTGTACTGGGAACTACAACCCTTGACGAAAACCGGTCTATAATAAACTTTACTATAGAAAGCATTTGCAGGGCTTGAAACATATTCCCTTACTTTTGTATAATTAACTTCAAGTTTTTTATTATGAAGTTAGATTTATTAATTAAGGTTCTTTTTATATTTACCGCACTTTTACTCGTTTCCGCTGGCCTGCTGCTGCTCTTCATAGCGGTTCTGGCTCTGAGTGCCATGCTGGTCAGCCGCAGAAGGCAATATCGGAACGAAAGCCGCTGGTACCGCTTTCTTTTGACTTTCTCGACTGGACTCATGGTCTTTTTCCTCAAGATAAAACTGAATGTCAAAGGCCTTGAGTCTATTCCCAGGGAATATCTTGAGGGAAAAAAGCGCTTTCTGCTTGTCTGCAACCACAGGTCAAAGTTTGACCCGCTGCTTACCTGGTATGTACTGAGGCACTGCCAGCTTGTGTTTATCTCAAAGCCTGAAAACTTTAAGATTCCAATCTTCGGCAAGTTCATCCACCGTCTTAGATTTATTCCTATTGAACGCGACAGCATTGCTTCTTCCATGCCGGCCCTGAAACAGGGAACTGCGCTGCTAAAGTCAGGCACGGCTTCCGTCGCAGTCTACCCGGAAGGCACAAGAAGCCTTGACTGCACACTGCTGCCATTCCATGCTGTGGTGTTTTCACTTGCGGCTCATTCAGATGTACCTGTGGCGGTTATGACTATCACCGGTACAGAAACCATCCGGAAAAAGGCTCCGTGGAAGCGCAGCACCGTAAACCTTACATTCACCGACTTTATCGGCACTGAGTGGATAAAAGAGCACGGAACCAGAGAACTCGCTGCCCGTGCGGAACTTAATATAAAGAACAATCTTACAACAGGAGAACAACATGAGTGAAAAGTACTGCATCCTTTATAATCCCAAGGCGTGTAACAAAACTGGAGAACAGGGTGCAAGGAAGTGTGCACAGTTTCTGTCCGGCAACACAGTCCGCCTGGTGGATATGACAAAGGATTTTGACTACACAAGCTTTTTTGCCAATCTTGCCCTGGATGAAAAACTGGTTATTGCAGGCGGAGACGGCACACTGAACTGCTTTGTCAACGACAGCGGCGACGCTTACAAAAGCCGCAGCATATATTACTTTCCGGCAGGCAGCGGCAATGACTTTCTCCGCGATGTAAAATCCGGAGAAAACGAAGGTCCCATAGACATCACTGAGTACCTCAGGAACCTTCCGACTGTCACCATAAACGGAAAGAGCCGCAGATTCATCAACGGCATAGGCTATGGAATCGACGGATACTGCTGCGAGGTTGCAGACAAGCTGGTTGCCAAGAGCGACAAACCAGTAAACTACACTGCAATAGCTATCAAGGGACTTCTCTTTCACTACAAGCCTACAACGGCAAATGTTACTGTTGACGGCGAGACAAAGAGCTACAGGAATGTGTGGCTTGCCCCGACCATGAACGGACGCTTTTACGGCGGCGGTATGATGCCTACCCCCGGACAGAACCGTCTGAGCCAGGAAAACACTGTTTCCTGCATGGTATGGACAAACCGCGGAAGGCTCAGTACACTGATGGCGTTTCCTTCTATATTCAAGGGGGAACACATTAAACACAGCAAGATGATTCATATCCGCAGCGGTCATAAGGTCACAGTTGAATTTAACCGTCCGGTCGCGTTACAAATCGACGGCGAAACTGTTTTAAATGTAAGTTCTTATACCGTCACAAAAGAATAGGAAAACTCAAGACTTGTTACCAACGCCCCCCCTCAGCAGACGGCACATCTGCCCCGGGCTGTTCCGCAATAAATTCTTGAAACAAAATAATTGTTGGAGAAATAGAAAATGATTGAAGTTGAGCACGTATCACGTCTCTTCGGGACATTCCGTGCAGTGGACGACATCAGTTTTTCCATTGCAACGGGAGAAATCGTAGGATTGCTTGGTCCAAACGGCGCAGGCAAAACAACCACAATGCGCATGATTACAGGCTTTCTTGAACCTTCTGCCGGAACCATAAAGGTGGACGGCGTTGATGTTCTTCAGGAACCTGTCACTACAAAACGCAAGATAGGCTATATGCCGGAATCGGCTCCACTATATGCCGACATGATTGTTGCCGACTACCTTAGCTACGTTGCAAAGATGGAAGGCGTTGACCCGCAGGAAAAAGTCCCGCATCTTGCCGAAGTCTGCGGACTCCTTGAGGTGATGCACAAGAACATCTCAGAACTTTCACGCGGTAACAAACAGCGAGTCGGTCTTGCACACGCTCTTATGGGAGACCCGGAAATTCTTATCCTTGACGAGCCCACAAGCGGTCTTGACCCCAACCAAGTCAGCGAAGTCCGTTCTCTTATCAAGGAAATCGGCCGCACCCGCACAGTAATCATCTCGACCCATATCCTCAGCGAAGTCGAAATGCTCTGCAACAGGGTCATAATCATATCAGGCGGAAAGAAAGTGGCTGACAGTCCTACCGAGCAGCTCCGCGAACACTATGGAAACCGCAGCACAATCCAGCTTAGCGTTGCAGGAACATCAAAGGAAGAACTCTCCTCTGTCCTGCAGAACATCTGCACCGGTTCAAGTATAAAAGTGAGCCAGGAAGACGGCTTCCTTACCGCATCCGTAAGTCTTGGCGGGGACAAGGAACTGCGTCCCGAAATCAGCCGCACTGTCGTGTCAAAGGGATGGGATCTTCTTGAACTCAGCCTTGCCAAAAACAGTCTTGAGGACGTATTCAGAATGGTAACTTCTGCCGGAGGTGAATCAGATGGACAGTAAAAAAACAAAAAGCACATGGCATATAATAATGAGGCGCGAACTGGCCGCTTATTTCGTAAGCCCTGTTCCTTACATTGTGGGAGCATTGTTTCTGTTTGCAGCGGGAATACTTTTCTTCTCTGTGTTTTTCATCGGCAACAGAGCTGAACTCCGCGACTTCTTTACACTTCTCCCTATTGAGATAAGCGTTGTGATTCCAGCAATGACAATGCGTCTGTTCAGCGAAGAAAAACGTTCAGGAAGCCTTGAGACATTGATGACACTTCCGGTTACCACAGGTGATGTTGTTGCAGGAAAATACCTTGCCTCATTCATCTCGTCACTGATTCTTCTGGCACCGACACTGTTCTACATAGTTGCCTGCTGCGCATTCGGAACTCCTGACATGGGACCTATCGTCGGCGGTTACCTTGGAGCCATATTCCTCTGCGCCTGCTACACCGCAATCGGAATCTTTGCATCAAGCGTCACCAACAACCAGATTCTTGCATTCTTTACTGCATTTGCAATCTGTGCATTCCTGTCATTGGTTCAGATGTTCACTGTATTCCTGCCGGGGCCACTTGTCTCCCTGGTGACATTCATTTCCGCAACAAGCCACTTCAACTCAATTGCACGCGGAGTCATCGACACCAGAGACATCCTCTACTTTGTGTCGCTAACGGCACTCTTCCTGGCATTTACGGTGCGCACCGTCAACAATTCCAAAAAAGGCTGATGAATAAGAAGGTTTATGATGGAAACAGATAAAACACAAAACAAACAGAATAAATTCACTTCATGGTTCAAGAGTTCATCAGGAATCATCTGGCTCTTTGTGGCAGTTTTGATTCTTGTCAACCTTGTGGCCGTACGTGCATTCAAGCGCTGGGATATCACCGGTCCGCGTTCATACTCACTTTCTGCTGCCAGCCGCGAAGTTGTGCAGACTTTGGAAACTCCACTCAGTGTAAAGGTCTTCTTTTCAAAGAATCTTCCCGCCCCCTACTCTTCTGTGTACCAGTACACACAGGATATTCTGAGCGAGTACCAGACCTCTGCAAACAGACAGTTCTCTTACGAAAACTTTGACATGGACAAGCCTGAGAATCAGACTCTTGCCCGCAACTACGGCCTTAACCAGCTGCAGATTCGCGAAGTCAAGAATAATGAAGTTGGCTTCAAGAACGCCTACATGGGCTTGGTGCTGACTTACGCCGACCAGATTGAAGTCCTTGACGGAATAACTTCAAGCGAAGGCCTTGAGTACCGCATCACCACTGCCATCAGCAAGGTTATCTCTGCATCCAACGCTCTCAACGGCCTTACCGACCCGGTGACCGTCACTCTCTACCGCTCAAAGAAGCTTGGTCTGGCAAACATCGCAAACTTTGACAAGCTTGACTCCACTGTGCAGAAGAGTTTTGACGCTGTGAACAAAAAGTACAACGGTCAGCTCACACTCCAGACAGTCGATCCTTCTTCCCAGGAGGTCAAGTCCCTTAACAGCCAATACGGTCTTGAAACTCTTTCTCTGCGCAATCAGGACGGCTCCACCGAGTATGTGACTGTCGGCCTCGTGGTGGAAAGCGGCAAACAGTTCAAAGTGGTTCCGCTTGAACTTGCCAACATGATTTTCACTTACGGCATTGCAGGGCTTGACGAACTGGAGGACAATCTTGACCTTACAATCAAGGGCCTTGTTTCAAAGACTACAACGGTTGTCTATGTGACTGGCCACGGAGAAGCAGATCTGAACGATGAAAAAAATGGCGCGGCGAATTTTGCCTCCCTCTTTGACGGTTCATATACACTTTCACCGCTGAACCTTGACACTGACACAATTCCTGCAGGAGTTCAGACAATGATTATCAACGGTCCACGTTCTGAATTCAAGGAAACAGAGCTTTACAAGATTGACCAGTTCCTGATGAAGGGCGGAAACCTCATGGTATTCAAGGATCCGTTCAACGAAATTCAGCCCCAGGGTCAGCAGATGTATTACCAGCAGCCTCAGTACATTCCGCTCAAGACCGGACTTGAGACTATCCTCGAAAAATACGGTGTAAAGATGGAAAACTCCTACGTCTTTGACGAAAAGGGTTTTGTCCAGAATCATCCGCAGTACGGAAAGCTTACCCTCTATTATGCTCCGACCCTTCAGAAAGACGGGCTTTCAAAGAAGTCTCCTATCACGCAGAACTTAGGCTATGTGATTTTCCTTCAGCCAGGCCCCATTGATTCTTCTGCCGCAAAGGACAATAAGGACACAAACGTTACTGTTCTTGCAAAGACTTCCGCAAAATCGTGGACTCAGAGTTCAGACATTATCTTGAACCCGATGTACATGCAGCCTCCGGCAGACAAAACCACAGAAAAGAGTCAGGACATTGCAGTTCTGGTGGAAGGTATTTTCAACAGCGCCTACGACAAGGCAGTTGAACCAGAAAAGACAGATGACGAAGCTACCGCTGCACAAGCCTCTTCTGAAAACATCCTTTCCGGGGACAGCCACATACAGCGTAGCGTGCAAAGCGGTAAAATCTTTGTCGCCTCAACTTCCTACATCACAAGTCCGGCTCTTATCCAGCAGGAAAGCAGCGAACCCATCGCACTCTTCCTTCAGAACGCAATGGACTACCTGAACGGCAACGCTGACCTCTGCACCATGCGCACAAAGGGCCTGAGCCTCAATACACTCAAAAAGACAAAGGGTGCCGATGTGAACTTTATCAAGTACTTCTGCGAGGCGGGACTTGGTATCCTGGTGATTCTCGCCGGTGTACTGGTGCTGCTTCTGCGCCGCAGACGCCGTATCGCAATCCGCATGAGATACAATCCAAATGACGCGCGTGAAATTTCTGTTAAGAAGGACAAGGCAAAATGAATAAAAACGCAATAATCAAAACAACCCTGATTTCGCTGACTGTCGTACTTGCCTGTGTGTACATCGCACAGCTTGCATTGACTGGACGCAGCAAGGTAAAGACTCTCACCCTGAGCGACTCCCCTGACCAGATCACCATTGTCCAGGGCAACTCGGCAAATGGCCTGACAGTTAAATTTGAAGGCGACAAACCTGTTGTCGGAAAGAGTTCTTCCGGAGCTGTCATGTATCCTGCAACCTCATCCACAGTCACAAGCATGGTTTCCCTGCTCAAGGAAATTAAACTTCTTGGAACCGTTACCTCCGGTGTAAACGCAAACACTGCGGAACGTTACGGCCTTGACGATTCTTCCAAGATTACAGTCACCGCCTACAGGAACGGCACTGTAATCCGCACTCTCACTGTCGGAAAAAACACATCCACCGGTTCACAGTGCTATGTTCAGGTTGACGGAAAGGCCACCGTCTATCTTGAAGACAAGCCGCTGCATTCAACTTTCGACTGCACAGTTGATTCCCTGCGCAACAAGGAAGTCTACTCATTCGACTCCACGCAAGTCCAACATGTGCGCATCACAAGCTCAGAAGGTGTCCTTGATCTTGTAAAGTCTGTGCCGCAGGTTACCCCTGGTCAGGAAAATATTCCTCAGGCTGCCTGGACTGTTGCGGAAAACACAACTCCGTACACCAACGCAATTGATGAATCAGCCCTTACTTCATGGCTCAGGACAACATCCACGCTCAACGTTT
>CAMNHD010000012.1 GCA_946538875.1 uncultured Treponema sp. | reverse complement strand
AGATTTTCCCGCTTTACTCAAGTGTATTTTCGTGTATTATTGATACAAAGACGGTTTTACAAGAATATTTCAATGACAAAGCGGTGGTAAATTCCCGGATCTATACTTGAATACTTGAACAATTGTTTTATTTATATTACGCTTGAATTATGAAAGAAAATAGGAAGTGTATTATCAACAGTTTTAATGCTGCCGGAATGCTGATAGCAGCCCTTGTGCTCACAGCATTTGTCTCCTGCGCAAAAAAAACGGCTCTTGCTCCGATCCACAACACGGAACTTGCCGAATCGATTGTGCAGGAAGTCTCACCTGATTTTATCGGCAGGCTATCACCCCTTGCACTGAGTTTCAGCCAGGAAGTGGTGTCTGATGATCCGGAAGTCCTTGCAGGACTGCTTGAACTTAAACCCGCACAGAGAGGTTCGTGGAAACTTCTTGCGGACAGGCAGACTGTCTCCTTTACACCGGAAAAGCCTTATAAGCCGGGGCAGGTATTTACTCTGACGGCTGACTTGGACGGTCTTCTGCAGAAAGAGGAGCTGGGAACCTATCAGAAACGTTTCTGCGCAATGTCTCCTTCCTACTCGGTGTCATTCAATGAACTGGTTCTGAACGACCAGGCCAGCTCCTACACTCTTACCGGATATGTCACCACTGATATTCCGGTCGACATGGCCACTGCATCAAAAATGGTCAGGGCAAAGGGACGCACTGTTGAGTGGGACTCTGCTGACGGCGGCGAGGCATACCGCTTTACTATCCGCAACATCACTCCTGGCTCCAAGGAACAGAAAATCAATGTCTCCTACAACGGAAAGGCCCTTGGTCTGAGCAAAAAGCAGGATCTTGCCTACTGCGGAACAAAAACCTTTACAATTCCTTCTGCCGGCGATTTTTCTATTGTTGACGTAAACACTTCCAAGCGTAACACAATTCTGGTCAGCTTCTCCCAGCCGCTCGCCACTTCTGCAGACCTTGCCTCATGCATCGTGACACGCACAGCGGACAACGCAGTCTTTAACCCCACAGACATGAACGTAACCGCAAGACGCAATGTGCTCACCATTTACAGCGACAACAACTTTGAGGATATCGCGCAGCTTACGCTTGACACGGGAATTCAGAGTGAAAAGGGCGTTTATCTTGCAAAGGCCACAGATGTAAGCCTTGACTCTCACTGGGATCTTCCCGCTGTTGACTTCCTGACCGACGGAACAATTCTTCCTACCAGCCAGGGTGCAATCCTTCCTGTAAAGACACGCAACCTTTCAGGCCTCCTGATCCAGGCTTACGCTATCTATGACCGCAACATGATTCAGTTCCTGCAGGTGAACGAACTGGACGGCACAAGCGAAATGTACCGCGTCGGCGAACCTGTGTGGACAAAGAACGTGAGCTTTGACTGGTCCAATTCAATGCAGAACAAATTCATTCCGAGAGGAATCGATATGTCTGACCTTGTAAAGAAGTATCCTGACGGTATGTTCCAGATCAGAATCTCCTTCAGACCAAAGAACATCAAATACGTATGCGACTCAAACCACAGGAACTTCTCTACCCTTGAATTCCCGGCTGACACCATTGACGAGGACCTTCCGCCACGCGAGCGCTCCTCATGGGATTACTGGGACGATGACATGGACTACGAAAAAAGGAGCACCTACTGGTCTTACCGCGATGACCCATGCCACCCGGCTTTCTATACAAGCCGCTACAATTCAGGCTCTCTCATCAAGCGCAACATTGTCATCTCAGACCTTGGCCTTATGGTCAAGAAAGCTGTTGACGGTTCCTTATTTGTCACAGTTGCCGACATCAAGACAGCCATGCCTGTAAAGGGAGCAAAGGTAAACCTCCACTCCTATGTAGGTACAAGCCTGTATTCTTCAATAACAAACGACACTGGTACCGCGACGTTCCGCGGAACTGACAAAGTATACTTTATCTCTGCAAAGTACGGTTCCCAGACTTCTTACCTCAAGCTCAGCGAGGGAAGTTCCCTGAGTGTAAGCCACTTTGAGACAGGCGGCGTAAAGAACGACTCCGGCCTCAAGGGATTCATCTACGGCGAACGCGGTGTCTGGAGACCTGGCGATGACATGTACCTTACATTCGTGGTTCAGGACACCAATAAGAAAGTGCCCGCCACAATGCCTGCGAACTTTACACTCCAGGATCCTATGGGCCGCACCACCGACACTCAGGTGATAAGCAACAGCCTTGACGGATTCTACACCATAAAGACCAAGACACAGCCCAGCTCACCGACCGGCGTATGGACTGCACGTGTAAAGCTTGGCGGTCAGGAATGGTCACGTTCCCTGCGTGTCGAGGCAGTTGTTCCTAACAGACTTGCCGTAAATCTTACCAGCAGCAGGAAAGAGCTTTCTCCTGATTCAAATGAATTCACTCTCAAGGGTGCATGGCTGCACGGAGCTCCTACACCAGAATTCTCAGCGGATGTAAGCGTCATCTATAGTCCCACCACAATGGGCTTTGACTCTTATTCAGACTATACATTTAATAATCCGTCGCTTTCATTCTCCTCTTCAAAGGAGACAATCTGGAGCGGACGCCTGGACAAAGACTCAAAGGCTGTCTTCACAAAACGCCTGAATGCCGGTTCAGCTCTGCCAGGAAAGCTGCGTGCCAACTTTACAAGCCGCATCTTTGAGCCTTCCGGTGCATTCTCTGTGGAGCAGACAAGCCTGACCTACTCTCCTTACAAGCAGTATGTGGGTCTCAAGCTTCCAAAGGGAGATGCCGCACGTGGTATGCTTCTCACTGACATTGACCACACAGCGGATGTAGTTCTGCTTGACTCGGACGGAAAGGCCGTCAAGTCCGGCTCTCTCAAGTACACTGTCTTCAAACTCGACTGGAAATGGTGGTGGGAAAAAGATGCCCTCACTAATGCCACTTATGTAACCGAACGCAATGCCCGCAAGATTACAGAAGGTACAGTCGACATCACAAACGGACGCGGAAACTTTAAGTTCCAGATTAAGTATCCTGACTGGGGACGCTATCTTGTAGTCGCCTCGGATGGTTACAATGGTCACTCTGCGGCAAAGATTGTGTACATCGACTGGCCGGGATGGGCCGGACGCGCACAGGAAGGCGGCAGCGGCAGTGCTTCTATGGTCACCCTTATTGCGGACAAGAAGCAGTACACCGTTGGCGAAAACGCAATGATTTCCTTTGCAAGCGGCAAAAACCAGACAGCTTATGTCACTGTTGAAAAAGCAGGTCAGGTTATTGCACAGCAGTGCGTCAAGACAAAGGAAGGAACCACAACAATCAAGGTTCCTATCCAGAACCGCATGGCGCCGAACATTTACGTCCACCTTACCCTTCTGCAGCAGCATCTGCAGACCGCAAACTCTCTGCCAGTCCGTCTCTACGGTGTGATTCCGCTGATGGTGGAAGACCCGGCCACAAAGCTGAGTCCTGTCATCACGACTTCAACGTCTACATTCGAGCCTGGCAAGAAGGCAACTTTCTCTGTGTCGGAGAACAGCGGAAAGCAGATGACCTACACGCTTGCTGTGGTGGATGAGGGACTGCTTGGTCTTACCAACTACCATGGTGAAAACCTGCACAATGAATTCTATAAGAAAGAAGCTTCACAGCTTCAGAACTGGGACCTGTACAAATACGTTATGAATGCCTACAGCGGAAAGCTTGAGACACTCATTTCCATTGGTGGTTCCGAAGACTTTGTTGATGACCGCGACCGTTCCGCAAACCGCTTCAAGCCGGTGGTACAATTCTTTGGACCATTCCATATCAATGCCGGAGAAAAGAAGGCAACTTCATTCGACATGCCTCAGTATGTGGGCGCAGTCCGCGCCATTGTCATCGCAGGACATGACGGTGCCTACGGCGTTGCAGAAAAATCAGTGCCGGTCAAGTCAAACCTGATGATTCAGCCGGTTCTGCCGCGCACACTCGGCATCAACGAAAACATGACTGTTCCTATCACATTGTTCAATGGTACACAGTCTGACCAGCGCGTCACTGTCACAATGACAGCAAAGGGCGCTCTGAATCTCCGCAACACCAAGACTGTCACTGTACCTGCCTCTGGAAACACAAATGCCCAGTTTACATTTGCAACTGACAGGGCAGGCATTGCCGACTTTAATTTCAAGGCAGAATCTTCTGTGGCAACAGCGAATGCCGACATCGCGATAAATGTCGAGTCACGCGGTATCCCTGTTACATACAGCACCGCATTCACTGTGGAACCAGGTGATTCTTACAATGCCTCTGTTCAGTCACCGGGAGAATTCCAGGGAACAACTGTAAATGTTGAGCTTTCAACTCTTCCAACAATCAACCTGACTGAACGTCTGTCATATCTGATTGAATACCCGCACGGCTGTATCGAACAGATTACTTCAGGCGGCTTCCCTCAGATTTTCCTTCCCGGATACCTGACACTCACACCGGAAAACACCGACAAGGTCAAGGCAAATGTAAAGAGCGTCATCGACCGTTATCCAGAATACCAGACTAGTTCCGGCGGCTTTGCTTACTGGCCGGGAAACACTGAGCCAAATGCATGGGGTTCATGCTACGGCGCACACTTCCTGCTTGCGGCAAAGTCAAAGGGCTATTCTGTACCGGCAACAATCTTTGACCCCTTGATTGCATGGATTGAAAAGTCTTCCAACGACTACTACAGTTCAAACTCTGACTCAGTTTCCACACAGGCATACAAGCTCTTTGTACTTGCCCTTGCAGGAAAACCGAATATCAGCGCAATGAACAGGCTCCGCAATAACATCGGCAGTTCAGAAGTGTCTGCCCAGCTGCTGCTTTCCTCTGCATACTCACTTGCCGGAAGAAAGGACACTGCTGAAGAGATTCTCAAGTCTGTCACTGTATCTAAGCGCAGCTACAGAAAAACAGGCGGAAGTTTCTCCTCTGACACCCGTGAACAGGCCATGTACCTGTACGCAGCCTATACATGCGGTAAAAAGCAGATTGCCTCCGCGGCCGCAAAACTGGTTGCAGACAAGCTTTCTTCAAAGGACTGGCTCAGCACGCAGGAAACTGCATGGGCACTGTTCTCAATGCTTCCTTATTACAGTGAGCAGCGTTCAGGAGCAGGAACTTTCATTGTGAAGTCAGGCTCAAGCTCCAAGAGCGGCTCTATAAAGAAGGGTGCAGAAACTGTTGAACTTGCGGCCTCAAAGGCTTCTACCCAGGATGCAACAATTCAGAACACCGGAAAGAGCACCATCTACGGTATACTCACAGCTTCCGGAAGATCTGTTCCTGGCACCGAAAAGGCTGAATCCAACGGTCTTGCCATAACCACAAGTTACAAGGATGAAAACGGCGACACCGTCAACCCGGCAAAGCTTAAGACAGGTGATTCATTTGTAATGAGGGTAAAGGTAAAGAACTCAACTTCCACCGACCTGAAGAACATTGCACTTACCATACCTGTTCCGACTGGCTGGGAATTCGGCAATGACCGCGCAGGTGGACTGCAGGGGTCAGGCAATGGAGTCACCTATCAGGATATCCGTGACGACTATATCTATTCTTACTTTGACTTGGATGACTGGGACTCAGTGACACTTGAATTCAACGTGACACTTGCTTACGACGGTTCATACTACATCCCTGCTATTCAGGCCGAGGCTATGTACGACAAGGACTTCTACGCCGTCGTACCTGGTACTAAACTTGTCAAGTAAAACAAAAAAGGCATGGGCACACTTTCTCCTGGCAACAGGGCTTGTGTGCCTTGCCTATTTCTATCTGCTTTCAATTCCTCAGAATCTCGTAAAAAATGCCTACCCCTACTCCTACGCCCTTTATTCAAGGGAAGGTGTGCTTATGGGGGCGCAGGTGGCCCAGGATTACCAGTGGCGATTTGAACCTTCGGTGGTGCCTGACAATTTTAAAAAGGCAATCGTCACTTACGAAGACAAACGTTTCTGGTACCATCCGGGTGTAGATCCGATTTCCATCATAAGGGCTATCAGGGACAACTCAAACAGGGGAAGGATTGTCTCAGGCGGTTCCACGATAACAATGCAGACCGTCAGGATTGCGGAGCACAACAGGCCAAGGACAATCTCTCAGAAAATCCACGAGTCTATTCTGGCCCTGCTGATGGAACTTAGATTCACTAAATCCCAGATTCTTGAACTTTACTCCGCAACGGCTCCATTCGGGGGAAATGTAGTAGGTCTTGAAGCGGCTTCATGGCGATACTTCAACCGTCCGCCTCAGACCCTTACCTGGGCAGAAGCGGCCACACTGGCGGTTCTGCCAAACCAGCCGTCCCTTGTTTACCCTGGAGCAAACAAGGCGATACTACAGGCAAAGCGTGACTCACTCCTGCACGAGATGTTCAGCAGGAAATATTTTGACCAGGAGACTCTGGAACTATCTCTACAGGAACCGCTGCCGGAAAAGCCCTACCCGCTTCCTTCACTGGCACCGCACTACCTGGAGTATCTAAAAAAAACTAGTCCTGGAAAAACAAAATTCTTTACAGGCATTGACTACACTGTTCACAGAAATACTTCGCGCATACTTGAAAAATGGTCGATGGAATTCTCCCGCATGGGAATTGAAAATGCGGCGGCACTTATCATAGACACAAAAAGCGGAAGTGTTGTTTCGTATATAGGAAACTCAGGATTTGAGCGCAACACTGGAAACTGGTCAGTTGACCTTGTGCAGTCAAAGAGAAGTTCCGGCTCACTCCTGAAACCCTTTCTGTATGGGGCAATGATTGACAACGGCATGCTCATGCCACGCCAGCTGGTGACAGATATTCCCACCAGAATCGGAAGCTACAGGCCGGACAACAACATTCCTGTTTACCGAGGTGTAATCCGTGCAGACGAGGCCTTGTCCCGTTCACTGAATATACCTGCTGTGCGCGAACTGCAGCAGTACGGCATCAGCGCATTTCTTGACGTTCTAAGACAAAGCGGCTTTACCACATTCAAACGTGACTCCGACTATTATGGTCTGCCGCTGATTCTTGGCGGTGGAGAACTTACCATGTGGGAAGCGGTGAGAGCATATGCTGACATAATGAATGCAGCCTATGGACGCAGGACCTTGAGTCCGGCATTTCCACTTTCAAGGGGTGCCGCATACCTGACATGCACGGCCTTGGAAGACGGAATCCGTCCTGATGACGAGGCATTGTGGCAGAGCTTTGCCCATTCCAAGAGAATAGCATGGAAAACCGGAACTTCCAGCGGGAACAGAGACACCTGGGCCATAGGCACAACAAGTGAATATACAGTGGGAGTCTGGTTCGGGAATGCACCAGGTCAGGGAAACAAGAATCTTACCAGTGTACAGACTGCCGCGCCTGTTCTGTTTGACATTTTCAACACATTGGGGTCCACCCACTGGCCCAAGACTCCTGATGACAATCTTGTGGAACGCATTGTATGCAGCCGCTCAGGATACCTGGCAGGTCCACACTGCAGCGAAACTTCAAGACAGTACACTTCGTCAGTTGCACCAAGGGGAACTGTCTGTCCTTACTGCCGGACTGTATCCTTTACCCCGGACGGAGAGTGGCAGGCAAATGTTTCCGACATGACAGGTCCCTATGCAGGAATGATGCCTTTGACAGAAGAGCGTTTTGTTCTGCCGCCGCAGGTGGAACGATGGTATATAAAGCATACCCTGGGTTACATTTCTCTGCCGCCCTTTGTTTCCTGGCACAACAGTGCGGAAAAAGACGACCTTGCAATAGTGTTCCCAAACCAGGATGCCCGCATGTATATTCCGATAGAGATTGACGGCACCCCGGGAGAAATTGTCATGGAAGCAGCTGACCGCAATGCAGGCAGCATAATCTACTGGGACATTGACGGCAACTATATAGGTACAAGTGATTCCATCCACCAGATGTCCGCAAGGCTTGAGCCTGGTGAGCATGTGCTTACCATAACTAATTCGATGGGAACCCAGAGAAGAAGAAACTTTACAATTCTCGGCGATGAGATGCAGAACTAGCCCAACGTTAGGTTTCTTGCAGCAAGCCCGGAATTCAAATGCAATGCATAGCTTGTAACCGGCACTTTGTTCTTAAAAAGCAGGCCTGAACACTATTCCACGTTTTTTACCAATCCCGGGATTATCTTTTTTATAAATTCAACCAATTATTATTCAAGAAATTAGGGTTTCGGCCGATATATAATATATCGGGTGCACAATTTATCCCCTCCCACCCATTTGCACCCGATTGCCTGATGGGCATGGCCGGCGGTCTCCGCCGGCCTCTTCTTTTTTTTGGGGTGAATGTCAGTATAAAACCATGAGTGCGGCCCGGTATGGAGGCCCGGAGTACCTGCCCCACGGCAGGTATGAGCGTGAGCGAAGGCCGGAACACCGGTGGACTATTAAAAATGTTCTTGCGAAAGGAGCAGTTTCTCCCTGGAGTGAGGTCGCCGCAAAAAGAATCTTTAATATGGATGCTTACTTGCACTTTATTGAAAATTCAGTTAGTATTAGCCCATGGAAAATTTAATTCAGCCTAAGGTTTTGAAAGGCTTCAGGGATTTTTTGCCCCAGGACGAGATTCTGCGGTCGGACTTGATTGAAAAGCTGACTGCCACTTACCGCTCATACGGTTTTGTTCCGATTGACACTCCGGTGCTTGAGTATACGGAAATTCTTCTGCGCAAGAGCAACGGTGAAACCGAAAAACAGGTCTTCCGCTTTGAAGACAACGGCCACCGCGATGTGGCTATGCGCTTTGACCTTACTGTTCCGTTTGCACGCTTTACTGCCGAGCATAAAGAAGAGCTTTACTTTCCTTTTAAGCGTTATCATATTGCAAAGGTATGGCGTGGCGAAAAACCTCAGGCCGGCCGTTACCGCGAATTTGTTCAGTGTGACTTTGACACTGTGGGAAGCGATTCTTCCAGCGCCGACTTTGAGATTCTTTCTCTGATGAAGACTGCCCTTAGCGCAATCGGTGTTGAAAAGGTGACCATCCACGTGAACCACCGCGGTATATTCAACCGCTTTTTGGCGCGTCTTGGTGTACAGGAAAAGTCTGAGGACATTCTGCGCATTGTCGACAAGCTTGCAAAAGTTGGTGCCGGGGAAGTCAGGAAGGAACTTAGCGAAGTGACTGCTTCCGATGAGTCTGCGGATAAGATTCTTGACTATATTCAGCCAGGTGCTGACTTTGAGGCAACTCTTGCGCATATTGAAGCTCTTGCCGGCGGCGAGAACTCTGACTCAAGGCGTGTAAGAGAAATCTACGGTATGATGAAGGCTTCCGGTATTGAAAAGTCTTATGTCCTTGACCCAAGCATTACACGTGGTCTTGACTATTACACTGGTATTGTCTACGAGACTTTCCTTGACGAACTGCCTTCCATCGGTTCGGTGTGTTCAGGCGGACGCTATGACAATCTGGCGGGACTTTACATGAAGGACAAGGTTCCAGGCGTTGGTGCAAGCATTGGTCTTGACCGTCTGATTGCGGGTCTTACAGAACTTGGGCTTACTCAAAACAAGCTCTCCTATCTTGACGCTGAGATTTACAACTGTGATGCCAGCCTTGCTGTTCATTATCAGGGGGTTGCCTCTGAGCTCAGGAAGCTTGGGGTTGCGGTTGAAGTTTTCCCTGATGCGGTAAAGATGGGCAGGCAGTATGCTGTTACCGAAAAGAAGGGTATGCCATGGGGTATCCTTATCTCCAGGGAAGAGGCAGAGGCGGGAAAACTTACGCTCAAGAATCTCAAGACGCGTGAACAGTTTGCAGGCCTTACGGTTAAGGATGCGGCCCTGAAAATCAAGTCTTGATTCACTGTGGATTTATGCGGTAAAGAATAAAGTCACCTTCTGGACATTGTGCAGAGCACTTTGACCCGGGGTGGCTTTTTTTGTGACTGTTCATGGAACTGGTGACCGCGCACGGGTCTGGTGACCGGTCACTAAACTGGTAAGTGCTCGCGGAACTGGTGACTGCGCAGGGGTCTGGTAACCGGTCACGAAACTGGTGGCAACTCACGGCTCTGGTAAGCGCACACGAAACTGGTAAGTGCTCGCGGAACTGGTGACTGGTCACGAAACTGGTGACTGGTCACGAAACTGGAGGCAACTCACGGCTCTGATAAGCGCGCACCACTCTGGTAAGTGTACACTGCCATGGTCAGCGCACACGGCACTGGTGGCCGCCGCCCGAATACAGAAGGCTTTAACGAGAAGACTCGGAAGAAGCAGTTTCTGCCTTTAACTGGGTGTCATATATTTTTACAGAATTCGCCTCAAGCCAGCCTTTTTCAAAGTAAAACCAAGTCTGATAATCAGAGCCCTTTGTCTCGGAATCCTTTACAAAACGCTTGCCTTTTACCATAAATATATCACCGCTCCTGGCCTGGGCCGTCACAGTTGAATGGTAAGCCGGAGATTCCCTAAAGGCGGCATAAGGAACTGAAACGACTGCCCACTCCACCCCGGGAGTCATGGCAAGCGGATTTGATGTGTCAAAGCTTATGACTTTTTTCTGACTGCATGATACTGCGGCAAATGACAGCAGAGTGACAAACACCAAGGAAAAAACAATGGAACTTATCTTTGACTTCATACCGTCACTCCGTTAAGAATGAATTTTCTGACTTCCGGATACAAGAGTAAATCGCTGTCCACAAAGTTCAGAGTCTTTATTTGGTCAATCTTTATCCAACAATATTCGGTATGCTCGCTAAGATGATACTTGAAGATTTTTCCCTTATGCGGAACTTTTATCAGATAGGCATGGAGATCCACTGTATCGGAATTATGCCTGAACTGGGCACTGGCAATCAGTTTTCCAACCTTTACCCTTATTCCAAACTCTTCCTTGAATTCCCTGACAACGGCATCATGCTCTGACTCGCCAGCTTCCACTTTTCCGCCGGGGAATTCCCATCTTCCGCCCATCTGCCCGGTAGGATTTCTGTGGGCAATCAATACATGGTCTCCGTCAACTGCAATGCCTGCGATAGATGTCTTTGCCATTTTCTGCCTCTACAACAGGATAACCTGCGGAAACACAAAGTGCAGCACAGCCGCAACAAGGCAAAGGATTCCGATATACTTACGCGAATCAATGAACACTTTTTGTACTGAGTCAGGGACTTCAATTCCCGGAGCAGCACTGATCTTGAAGTACTCCACCAGAAGCGCACAGCCACCCATCAATCCCGCCACTACAGGGACAAGGTCACCGATTACCGGAATGTCGTTGCGGAATACTGATAGAATTTTAAGCACACCGATAATCACAGAAAGAACTCCGACCACCAGGCGGGCGCTGCGGCTGTTCAAGCCAGTGGCATTGACAAAGTTTTCCTTACCGGAATCCTTTTCTTCTGACTCTGCCGGAAGATTATCCAGTTCGGCAAGGAAGTCATCATCGTCATTCTTTTTGCCTGACCTGCGCTTCTTTGGTTTTGGAGCCTCTTGGATCCCGTTGTTATTTGACAGGTCGATTCCATAAACTAAAATCAAACCGGCCAGAATATTCATAAGCACTGACAAAAAGTAGAATTGTGCCATAAGTAATCCCCTATTAACAATTTTCTATTATATGTATCGGAAAAAGGGCTGTACTTCTTGAGCCGCACTTATTTTCCTGTGACCCGGCACTTGAGCTGCTGCTCCTCACTGCCGCTTGTCACTGTGCAGAGTATACTCTTGATGTCATAGTCAGTGAAAGTCATTAAAATCTCTTTGCTTCCGTCATCATGCTGGTAATCCTGGGAAGCTGTGGCGGTGTTTATTACCGTTCCCTGCGAGTCTACGGAGCTGAATTCCGCAACAACCGTACGGGGAACTCCATCCTTTGCGGAAACCTTGCCCTTCAGGCCTGTAGCAAGTTTCAGCTGAACAAGCACCTCGCCGCCATAGGAATAAGCGCTTACCTGACACTTGACGCCGTTTACCACACGCTCATTCGCCCCTGCACCAAAGTAACGGAAGAACAGCATCATCGCAAAAGTAAGGAGGAGAATCACCAGCATAAAGCGGTTGCTCCTTGTGCCTACGAGCACCTTGAAGAATCCACGCTTGGGAAGGGACTGTCCGCTTGCCAGATCGGCATACTGCTTTGATTCATGCCGCCGGAAGGAATCCTTCTGATAATGGTACACCAAAGGCTCTTCCCCGTCCGGGTAACCGTCCACCATGTCGTCGCCAAAAGCCATAGAACCTCCTAGTTCTTGAGCACTGACTGTATGAGCGCATCTGTCCGCCACCAGTCGATTTCAGACTTGCCGCTTTTTACCTGGAGCACTGACAGAATACCATTGTTGCTCAGATTGAAGGTGTGGTAAAGAACTTCGGTTCTGTCCATTTCCAGTGCGCGGGTCATAATGCGCTGACCGTTGGACTGCACCATCTGAATCTGGAAGCCCTGTGTAGTGGACACTATAAAGAAGAACCAGCCGCTTTCAGTCACCCCCAGGAAATCATAGGGAATATTGTAGGAACCGTCGGAAAAACCGTCTGTGTCGTGCTCTGTATACGGTGAAATCACAAGAGGCTTTTCGTAAGTGCCGTTCTCCACATTAAGGGTATAAAGCAGTGTGCTGTCATAGTTTGTGCCGGACTGCATACGGCTGGCTTCATCGATATATGTGGAAAAATAGTCAACGCTCAGGTAAAGTTTCCGCACAGAATAATCCGGCACCACATTGGTAACTTCTATCCAGATGTCACCGGGGTCGATTGTCTTGCCTTCTGACGGCGGAAGCGGAACATTCTGCTTTTCTATGGGCACGGAGAACAGAAGGTATCCGGTTGTGGAGAACCAGTAGACTAGAGGGCCGGAATTTGTCAGGCAGACTACGACCAGTTCGTTGGCGGATGTTACATAAATCTGCTTTATATATGGAAAGGGAGTGCCTCCCGGTCCCTGCTGACCAATGTAATCAAGAAAATTACCGTCCCCGTCAAATCTAAGCACCACCTGGCTCAGAAGCTGCCTGCGTTCAGTGTCCATCTCCTGTCGTTCGGGCGGCAGCTTGTCCACCACATACAGGTAACGCCTTGAGTCGACTGTGATTGCTGAAATCTCGTTGAACGGGTAGACTATGGCCTTGCGGGTAGTACTCTGATTCTTCTCATGGGCTCCAAATGAGGGCGTCGGGTTATAGTCGGCATTGTAGTAAAGGTTCAGCAGCTCTCCGTAACCGTTCATCTCCATAATCTTCTTGGCTTCGCCGTTGGCCACATAGTAAAGACCGTCCCTCATCACTACGGATGTATTTATGTTTCCCACTTCGTTGAAGTTGAAGAGGTTCAGCTCGTCCTCAAAGTTTCCATATTCAAGAGAAAAAACTTCTGTTTCTTCAAGAGTAACGATTCCACGGTTCTTGCGGCATGAGGCAAAAAGCAGCGGAAATGCAAGCACGGCGGCAGAAACACCGCATATTGCGCGTATTGCATGAATCTTTTTTATTTTCAGCACAAAAATCCCCCGGATTATTCATATTATAAGATAAAGAATAAAACGTCTATTGTCAATCTAAGAAAAAAGCGTTATATTAGTAGCATTATGTTTGATAAAGTACTAACGTTTTTCTTTGGGTCACAGAATGACCGCGACGTAAAGGCACTTAAGCCTGTTATTGCCCAAGTAGAGGCAAAAGAGGAATGGGCTAAGGCATTTAAAGATGAAGATTTTCCTCGGCAGACACAGGCATTCAAAGACCGCTTAGCAAATGGTGAAACTCTTGATGATATCCTGCCAGAAGCATTTGCATTGGCCAGGGAAGCCGCTTACCGCGTACTTGGAGAGCGCGCCTACCCTGTCCAGCTGATGGGTTCACTGGTTCTGCACACTGGCCGCATCACCGAAATGAAGACCGGTGAAGGTAAGACCCTTATGTGCGTTGCCGCCGCTTACCTGAACTCT
>CAMNHD010000011.1 GCA_946538875.1 uncultured Treponema sp. | reverse complement strand
GAATATCGATGGCAGTAGATTTTGGGGATTTTGATTTTGCCATGATGATGTCCTTTATGTAACTTGATTTTTTGATTATATCACAAAACTCGACATTTTTGTAGATGATTGCAAGGAATCCAAGCCAAGCTTGGTCGTGCTCCAACGGCGAAACGTTGGGCCAAGTCCAGAAGTGAACCGTCTGGTCAATCCAACAGAATGCTAGTATTATTCAGTTTTAGCGCCTATCCCGAAATGTCAAATCTTAATTGGTCTCTAGTCTTGAACCAAACGCGTAAAACCTGTATGATTTTTACCAGAGGTCACTATGTCAAAAAACAAAATCATTGCAGGCGTATTAACGGGACTGTTGCTTACCGCCGCCACAAGCACTTTCATTTTTTCTTCATGCGCCAGCACAAAGGCTTCGGCCGACGACTCATTGTGGAAGCTCACCTCTCCAACTTTTTCCCACGACCCCTCGGTCATCTGCACCGACGACGCTTACTACAGCTTCTTCACCGCCGACGGCATAGGCTGCGCCTACTCCAAGGACGGCCTCTACTGGCGCAACAGAGGCTCCGTGTTCAGCAAAGCCCCTGCCTGGTGGAAAGAATATGTTCCTGCAAAGACAGACTTCAACACATGGGCACCTCACGTCACACAGTATAATGGAAAATACTACGTCTTTTACGCAGTGTCCACTTTCGGAAGCAACACTTCCTGCATAGGACTCGTCTCCACACAAAGCCTCAACTCCCCTGAGTGGGAAGATTTGGGAATGGTCATCAAATCAGACTCCAGCTGCAACTACAACTGCATCGACCCCGCATTCATAGAAACCCCTGATGGCATCTACCTTTCATTCGGTTCGTTCTGGAACGGCCTGTACATCGTGAACCTTGACCCGGAGACACTGAAACCCGCAGAAGGCTCAAAACCTAAATGCATAGCCTCACGCAGCGGAGGAGCAATAGAAGCCCCGTACATCTTCACACCGGGCAACGGCTGGTACTACCTCCTGTGTTCATTTGACCTCTGCTGCAGGGGAACGAACTCCACATACAATATCCGCTACGGCCGCGCAGAAAGCCCCCTCGGACCATTCACAGACAAATCAGGCAAGGAACTCACAAGCGGCGGAGGAACTATCCTCATGTCAACAAAGGGACGCTATGTAGGCCCCGGCGGACAGGAAGCATTCCTGAACAAAGACGGCAACTGGGTGCTCTGCGCACACTATTACGACGCTTACGACAACGGCATAAGCCGCCTGCTGCTCAAGGACCTTGCAGTCACCCAAGACGGATGGCTTGAATAAGATTGATTTCCCCATACACACTCCGTATCGACGAACTGCTGGTACAAAATGAAGTATCCTCTTACCGGCGGGTCCACCGTCTGCTCAACACAAAGGATGTCCGGCTGAACGGTGTTCCCGTAACGTCCACCGGCACTCCCGTAAACACAAAGACCGACATCCTCACAATAGACGGCGCCGTTATTCCGCTCAAGAGCCACGTCTACCTTATGATGAACAAGCCCCAGGACACAGTCTGCACAGACACTATCGGCTGGCATTCCTCGGTGTTCCGCCTGGTAAACCCCCAATACATGCCGCCCAACACCCCGGCCCCGCTGCATTCGATAGGGCGCCTGGACCTGGATACAGAAGGGCTTCTTGTCCTGACCACAGACGGAAAGCTGAGCCACCGCCTCACTGACCCACAGAGCCACTGCTCAAAAACCTATCTTGTGTACCTTAAAAACGAATGCTCGGAGCAGGAACGCACAGAATACATCCAAAGATTCAATGAAGGCCTCTATCTGCCGCCCCTGAAAAAATCCGCAGGCTTCACCACAAAGAGCGCAAAGCTGGAATGGACAGACGACAGCTCAAACCCATACTGCACGCTCTCGGGAAGCCGCTTCACCACCTGCATGCTTACCATAACCGAAGGGAAATTCCATCAGGTAAAGCGGATGTTCGCAGCCCTTGGCAACGAAGTTATATTCCTAAAACGCACCGCTATTTCAAGTCTGTTTTTAGATTCCTCACTCAAACCCGGGGAATACCGCCCGCTCACCGAAACTGAGATCACAAAATTAGAAATTTCTTCTTAATATTATAAAGAATTGGAAAAAAAGTTCCTTATTTTGATAAAAATTCTACTTTTCTTTATACAAGTCTATAGACTTTAGTTTATTTAAATGTTAGACTTACGTTTATGGCTTCTTTAGGTACAATGTTTGACAAGTACAGCAAAACAGAACGCTCATATCTCGCCCAGAATACCTATACAATCAGCCAATATAATTCACGTATGGGCCTCCTCGTTTCTTCCATAGCCACAATGATAATGCTCATACTTTTTCTGATATCCCTGATACTGAACTTCACAATACATTACAAGGCCTATTACGCAAGCGTCGGCTTGGTCAGCGCTCTTTTCTTTGCTTACTTCCTCATCGACCACAAGGCTAAAATCCACAGTCTCTTTATGTCTTACTTTATGATTTTCATGCTGGAAGTAGCCGCAATAGTCATAAGCCTGGCTGTAAACCGCACCCCTCATCTTGCAGTCATATTCCCATCCCTACAGATACTGATTCCCATGCTGCTCCTGGACAGGTCAATGCACATAAACCTGTTCTGCATAACAGCATTTCTCATTCATGGAGTTCTTTCATGGCTCTTCAAACCGGACGGGCTCATGATGACTGACATGCTCAACACAGGAACCACAACCATCGCCGGTATAACCACAGGAATGTTCTACCGCTTCACCCAACTCGCAAACATCAACAAGGACCGGATTCTGCAGAGCCAGAGCACCACGGACGACCTCACACTCCTGCTTAACCGCCGCCAGCTCTTCAGCAGACTGGAACGCCTTGTCTGCGCTCAGCATACTACAATCGGTCTCTTTATGATAGACATCGATTTTTTCAAACAGTTCAACGACACATACGGCCATCTCTCCGGCGACGACTGCCTAAGGAACCTCGGTTCTCTGTTCAATGAATTCGGCGAAGAACACGACGTTACATTCTACCGGTACGGCGGAGAAGAATTTATAATGATAGGCAAGAACTTTTCCAACGAACAGCTGGAAGCCCTTGCCCAATCGCTGAGAATCACCGTGGAACGCCTTGGCATTACACATGTAGTAAACCCAAGCGGTCACATCACAATATCAATAGGATGCTCAACGCATTCAACCCCTGTCACGCCCAACCTTGCAGCCGAAACCTCAGAGGCCTGCATCAGACGCGCAGACCTAATGCTTTATTCCGCAAAAAACGCAGGCCGTAACACCGTCAAGTGGGACTGGTAATTACTCAGTTCAACTGCGGCCATCCCTTTACCCGCACAGTGTAACCATCACGCTTAAAATTCATACTCACTTTGCAGATATCATTTCCACGAAACTGCATCCTTCAGGATTTCAGCAAGCGTCTGTCTGGGCACAGCAGTTATTGCCGTAGCAGATGAAGCCCCGGTATTTGAAGCCACCGCAGAAACAGTCTCGCCCACAGGACAAAAAGCAGTATTGTTTTTATTCATAAATGATTATATAATAGAAGAAATCTATAAGACAATTATCAGGGGTAGTTTTATGGACATGACAATAAGTAAAAATCAGGATTCAGTACAAAACGCATTGGTTCATTCAATTCACGACACCAGGGATTCAGGAAAACAGCATCTTTCGTATTCCACGGAGATGAACTTTTACGACCTTGTTAAACAGGGAGACCTTGAGGGACTGGAAAAGCTCAATCCTCAGCTCCTGGTAAAAGGTCAGGGAATGCTTTCCAAGGATGAAGTTCGTAATGCCAGATACCACTTTATAATCGCAACGGCATTCATCACACGCTTCTGCATAGAAGGTGGTCTTCAAAAAGAGGAAGCCTACACCCTAAGCGACCTTTACATCCGCAAGATGGACAACCTGTACGAACTTGACCAAATTAAAAAACTGCACCATGACATGGTATTCGACTTTGCAAAAAAAATGCGGGACATGCGCAAGACTTCCGCCATTTCACTTTACATCCGCAGCGCAATCGACTATATTTCCAACCACCTGAATGCTCAGATCCGCATCAAGGATATTTCGGACCATCTCGGCATAAGCGAAAAATACCTGAGCGCACTTTTCAAAAAAGAAACCGGTACAACCATAGTCGCCTACATAGAACAGCGCCAGATGGAAAATGCCTGCCACATGCTCGCCTACTCCGATTACACTTATGCAGAAATCGCCGACAACCTTGCCTACTGTTCACAGAGCTACTTTTCCAAGATTTTCAAGAAGCATTACGGAATGACCCCCATGCAGTACCGCATGAAATATTCCAACGGCCGCTTTCTAAAAAAATAGCACACAAAAAAAGGGACTGCCACATCTGACAGTCCCAAAACCTCTCCCCTAAAAGATATTTATCAGTCCTTGAGCTGTTCCACAACAATAGAGTCTATGTAGACAGTATGCTGTGTCTGAATACGCTTGTCACCCACAGCACCCATTGATATGGTAAAGATTACATTCTCATCAGTATCCTTTCCCATAGTGAATGTGTTGCCGTAGTTCTTCCATTCCTTGCCAACCGCAAACTTGATTGTTCCGGAATAAGGATCCCAGTTGTCATCCTTTGAACCGTCACGCTGCAGGGCATACATGATTGTGCGGTCCATGTCGCTCTTGGCACGCAGGCTCACACGATACTTCTTGCCTTTTTCCAGAATCACATTATTCTGCTTGAGCTGAATCATCCAGTCAAGGTTTCCGCTGTCGTCAATTGTAATCACAAACTGCTTGTTGCCTTCAACTTCCTCAATCTTGTGGGAAACGCGGGCATTGTCATGTGCATAGACCTCAAAGGCTGCCATGCCATTGTCGAACTCTCCGTTAAGAATAAGAATGTTTTCCTTTACAACAACATTGTCCAGATTGATTGTCGCACCGGCCACACCAAGGTTGAAGGTAAGTTCCGCCCCCTCTTCGCCATAGTCCTCTGCCTTGAACACATACTCAAAGCGTGAACTCTTCTTCATCAGCATAGGAACGAACTTCTGGTTTCCAAGTGTAACCTCTACGCGTGTAGTCTTTGAAGAACTTGCCTCAAAGCGCAGGACACAGTCCTTTCCGGCAGGCAGACGGAGCTTCTTCTGTACAATCTGAAGATCCTTGGCCTTTGACTTTTTGCCGTTGACAATCTTGAGCTGACGCACACCATTGTCGTTTGTTACGCTGACATCTGCATTCTTGTTGTTCACAACCTGCCAGGATTCCAAGCGTCCCTTGCCTTCCTGGAACTGACCGTTATGAATATAGTTTCCGTCAGGGAGCACACCGGCGTTCAGCTTAGAGTAATCCACGTTTCCTGTCTGCTCAAGGCGGATATTGTCGACATACACCGTTGCGGTTGAATCCTGGTTACCAAGGTTGTACTCAATGCGGCAGTGTGCATCGGAATTGTCCAGCTGATTGAATGTATACTCAAAGTGCCTGCGCTCTGTTGCAAGCGGAACATACACATCGCCGAACATACGGATATAGTTTGCGTTGGGGGCAGTAATGCCGGTAATCATTGTGCGTGGAGAATCGGCCCATGCGTCAAATGAATACTTGTAGACCTTGCCCTGCTCCATTGCCATCTCAGGCTGAACAACCTGAACCGCATAGTCAAGGGCACCGCTGTCTGTGGAAGTGATTGTAAGTGCCCCGTTCTTTACGCTGAGCGCCCCCTTACCAGTTCCGGCAGTAAGGAACTGCCATGAATCAGCAGAAGACTTTACCATGTTTCCCGAAGCGTCAGTGTCAAGGACAATGGCATCTCCCTTTGGTTTCTCAACATCTTCGTTGTATGACTTCTTCTGGTAAACTTTTACGTAGTCCACCACCATCTGTGCATTCTCGCCGAATTCAGTGTCGTCAGTAGGATTTCCTGGCCATGAACCGCCGACCGCAACGTTCAATATGATATAGAAAGGCTGATCAAACGGAGCAGGATAAGTCACTTCGCCGAATCCAGGCTTTTTTGTGAACCATCCGCTCACTGTCTTGTACAGTTTGCCGTCACAGTAGTAGCGCATCTCGCCAGGTTCCCACTCCACAGCAACCACATGGAATTCATCCGCAAAGTCTCCGCTGTCCAGAGTATAGATTCCCTGTTTCTGAGCATGAGGTTCACCGTAGTGGATTGTTCCGTAGAGTGTGTTTGTCTCGTGGCCAAGAACTTCCGCAATATCGATTTCACCGCACTTTGGCCACTGACCGTAAAACTGTTCGTCGGCAGGCATCATCCAGAAGGCAGGAAGGAAACCTTTTCCGCTTGGGAATTTTATTCTTGCTTCAAAGCGGCCATACTTGAAGTGCTTCTTTCCCTGAGTGTTGATTCTTCCGGAAGTATAGGAATATGAACCATCCTTGCTTTCTGTGCGGATTGGCTGAATGATCAGCTTTCCGTCCTTTACATAAGTATTCTTTGAGGAATCTCCGTAAGACTGCAGCTCGTTGTTTACCCAACCCGGCTCGTGTTTTTCAAAGCTCCAGTCAGCCATGTTCAATTTGTTAAAGTCATCGCTCCACACAAGGTCGGCATCAGTATATGCTGACTGTGCTGCGGCGCCTACGCTTGCGGCAAGCGCTAGTGCCGTTGCGGCCACAATTATTTTTTTCATACAGTCCTCCTGTAATTATTTCATTCTGGGGTATTTAAAATCTTATCATTCATTCTTGTCAGGAGTTATAATTTATGTAACATTTTTATCAGTTTTTACAGAATTTTTTTTTTACCCGCCAACCGCCATAAACATACGGTCGAAAAAAAATCACTCCAGACTACGCCCGACTTGGAGGGGGCCGAAGGCCGCCACCGCGCAGGCGGGGGCTGGAGCGACAGCGCAACCCGGAACGGCGGGGAATGGGGTGCGGTATTTTGTCAGCAGCAAGAATGCACCGTCCCGAATGCCGTTCCGTACAAAAATCATTTAGGAGTATATTTTATGTAATCGTACTTTGCGTACTTGTTGCCTGAATGCCAGTAATGGCCCAGCCATGAATCAACTCCGGTACCTGGCCACAGGTTGACCATAATCTGCATCGGATGGCTCGGCATCTTTTTTCCGTAAGGCGCGTTCATTCCGGTGTTGTTCACGCCATAACGCCACTTGCCGTCCACATACCAGTTGATGTAACCGTTGCCGTATTCGATTGCGTACTTGTGGAATCCCTGCGAGGCATCGAACCCAAGGTCGATAACTTTTTCGTTGTTGGCTACACCGTCAACATAATAGTTGAACTGCACCTTTGTTGTGTCCTTGCCAAGAATCTCCACATCGATTTCGTCCCACGGGTTTCCGGTGTAGAGGAAGAAACTGGTTACCAATCCTGAACCTTTTGCGGCAATCATATTTGTTTCAAATGTGCCGTAGGTATAGGTGTTGTTGGTGCGGTACTCTCCGCTTGTGTAAGGCTTGCCGTAACTGGGCGTGCCGTCAAGCCGGATTGTCATCTGTCCGTTGGAGAATGAAATGTGGTCGCTCTTGAAGCCGCAGTTGAACATTCCGCCGTTGGTCCAGTTGGCCATGTTCCACTTTGATGAATTGAAGTAATCCAGCGGTTCCCAGTCGCCCCAGTTCACTACATAACGCCCGTTTGAATCAGCAGCAGATTCAAGGTTAGCGTCTGAGCTTTCAACAATCCTGTCCAGTTCGTTGGCACAGGATCCAAGCAGAAACACTGCGGCGAGTGTTCCTGCCACCGCACTTGCGGTCAACAATTTTTTCATGGTTTCCTCCTGCCCAGGTGATTTTTTATCCCAGGCTTAAGGCAATTGTAAGTGCGGTTTTTAAAATACGCATAGCAAGATAGTATTTAAAATATCAATTTTGTACACTTTAAAAAATCATGCTTATTCCCTGCAGTTTAGTACTCCTTGAAAGAGATTGACTTGTAGCAGGCAAAGAGCGGCTCTGTATAATTGAATTGTCCGAGCCATGCATCCACTCCTGTACCAGGCCAGAAGTTTGCCATTATCTGCATTGGGTGCGAAGGTAGTTTTTTCTCCGGGGTTTTGTTCTGTTCAACGGTGTAAACTTTTTTCCCGTCAACAAACCAGGAGATGTGGTCCTGGCAATACTCTATGCCGTAGTCGTGGAAGTCTGTGCTTGCGTCAAAGCCGAGTGTGTAAAGATATTCGTGACCTTCTGCTTTGTTGTCAATGTAATAATTGAACTGCACTTTGCCTGTGTCCTTGCCAAGGAACTCTATGTCGATTTCGTTCCATTCCACTCCTCTGCTGTCGTCCCTGGTGTAAAGGAAGAATGAGGAATTTGTTCCGCTGTAGCGACAGGGCTTCATGCGCACCTGGTAGTAACCGTAGCCGTATGTTTTTTTGCTGCGGAACTCGCCGCTTGTATATGGGAGTGTTGTGTTCCCGGATTTGAACGGTGTGTCGTCCATCCTGATTGTCATGATACCATCCGCATAAGACACATGGTCTGGTTTCCAGCCGCAGTAGAACATGCTTCCGTTTGTCCAGTCCGCTGTTTCCCAAAGCGTCTTGTCCGGTGTGGTGGAGAAATCTGCCTCCAGGGTCCAGTCGGTGATGTTCGGGGAAACTGTCTGGTCGCCGGGATTACTGTTGCTGCCTATTCTATAGATGTCGAATTCGTGCGTGCTGCTGAGGTATTTGTACCAGCCTGCTTCTTCCGATGAATCCACGATGACTGCCTGCATGAATGTTACGTCCGGGGTGACTATGGCAAAATCTTCTATAAGAATACTTATCTTGTCTCCGCTCACAAAGCCTGCCTGGGGGAATGTCTGTGAAAGCGGAATCTTAAGCTGGTATCCTTTTGGGGCCGCATCCGAGTAGGAGTTGAAGGGCAGCACGAATTTTCTGGAGCTGTACTCTGACTCCTGACCGTTGTAGCCTAGTGTGAGCTTTGCGTTGAACTCCACAGTTTTATCCGGATTATCCGGGATACTTGTGGTTTGGAAGATAAGGTTTACGTCCGGGACGCTCACGCAGTTTTGGTTCAGGACAATTTCTTTTGTCCAAGTTTTGTTTTGGTCAAAGCCTGGTTCTGGACCGTTGGATGTTGTGCATGAAGAAATGAATAACGCTGAGGCTGAAACCAATGCACAAAGTGTCTGGGAAAATATTTTTTTCATAAGAACCTCCGGATAAAATTGTACGGTATTTTTTTTTGCCCCAATACTAATAATGTTTGATTTTTATAACTATTTCTGTTTTTTCTGGAATACATTTGTTTCTGTTTGTGAAATCCGTAAAAATTATGAATTCAGAAAAAAAGAATTTTTTATCAAAAATCGTACAGAGTTGATACTAACGGAAAGTGTTTTTACCGTACACTTTTTTTAGAATAAAAAAATTATCAAGGAGGAACTTGCAAATTGAAAGGCAAAATAATTTTGTTGCTGACAATTTTACTGTGCGCAGGAAAGCTGTTTGCATTGGACGCATCGGCCAGAACTGTTGTCACCGGTAATTTTGTTGAAGAAACAAAACGCACCGGCAAAGATGCAAAGTTTGAATTCTTCAAGCTGACCGAAAAGCCTCAGAAAGACGATGATGGTATTGTCTTTGAAATCAGAGGCGAAAAATTCGGTGGACGTCTGGGACTTTGGTACCCGCTCAATGCTGCTAACTCGGGCGCAGGAAGCAATGTCTCATTCCGCCGCAGCAACCTTTGGGTTCAGCCTATAAAGCAGCTGCGCTTTACCATTGGTTATGTTGGAAACGACCAGCTCTACAAGGAACGCCTCTACAACTGGAAGGTTGGTAATCCGTTCCGCTACGACAAAAGAGACTGGTCTGCCCATCCTGGATATATCAATAATTCCGATGTTGACGACATGGGCTTTGGTCTTGAAGTACGCCCTATTGATGGCCTGATTTTTACCGCCGGTATTGCCCGACGCTGGGGAACTCCCGGTTCATTCGGCAAACCTTTCTTTACAAGCGATGATGGTACTGGCAGTTCCTCTTTTGATGCATGGGGTGTGACCGCACGTTATTACTGGAAGTATGGTCTTTGTTTCCAGGGTTCATTCCGTGACAACGGAAGCAAGCAGTGGAAGGTTGCCAGGGCCGCTGTTGGTTTTGAAAACGAAAACTGGTACGCATTTGTGCAGCCTTGCTTTGGAATTGACTATATAACCGCCGACCAGAAGTACAAGCTGACCGGCATCTGTTTTGATCTTTATGGTGAATACCATTTTGACGCATGGACATTCTTTCTCCATGTCCCTGTCACTTTGAGAACTTCAGGCGAAGACGCAAGCATTGACCCAAGCTATATGGAATTCTGCACAAAGGTTATGTACAACTTTGGAACCGTAGCACGGATGGATGACCTTTCCGCCTACATCAAGGTGGGAAGCATGACGCATGACGGCGACCAGAAGTTTGCCTTCTACCAGTTCAACAATCAGTTTGCTGACTCGCTGAACTTTGACATAACACCGGGTGTTTCCTTTGCGGTGGGGCCATGCAAGTTTGATACAGGTTTTACCCTGCAGATTCACTCAAAACTGTATGCTGATTCCATGGACCACGACAAGATTGAATGGAACATTCCGTTCACTGCCGAAATCCGGTTCTAACAATTAAGGAGGTTGAAAATGAATATAAGAAAAATATTTACTGCCGGTCTTGCACTTTCTTTGATGACCGCAGCTTTTGCGTTTGAATCGAGCGCAAAGATTACGTTGGAAGGCAACATTGTTGAACAGACACAAAAAAAGAATGAAAAACCTGTGTTCAACTTTTTGAATCTTAACCCGATTTCCAGCAAGAGCAAGAACAGTATTTCCCTTGATGTCGACGCCGGAATTGCCGGTGCCCACTTTGAACTGTTTTACCTGCTAACCGGAGCCAGCAAGGCTGAAGACGGATGGGCTGTAAAGGCTGGTGGCACCCACATCTGGTTCACGCCTGTTGATATGCTCAAGATTAGACTGGGATATGTGGGAGATGATTCTTACTTTGTGGAGACTGTGGACGGAGAGCGTGTTGTAAACCCGTTCAATATCGATGACCGCGGAACATCAAAAAATCATCCGGCCTATATTACTAATGCAGATGTAGATGAAATGGGTTTGAGCATTACTGTCAGTCCCTTTGATTTCCTGAGTTTTTCTGCTGCGGTCGCACCGGGTATCGGCAAGGCTTTTATAACAGCCAGCGATGATGAAAATAATGGCAAATATACACAGTGGGGTGTAGGCGCAAAGTACAATCTTAACGAAAACATCGCTTTCCAACTTTCTTACCGCGACAACGGAAAAGATAACTGGAAGGTAATCCGTGCCGGTGCTGGCTTTGAGAATGATTCAATCACCGCTTTTATTCAGCCGGTATTTGGTATTGACTATATTACTGCGGAGACTAAGCACAAGCTGACCGGTATTGGTATAGACCTGTTCGGCCAGTACCGCTTGGATGCATGGACTTTTACTGCACACCTGCCTGTTACAATCCGCACAACAGGTGATGCCGCTGACCCAAGCTATATGGAAGCCTTGCTGCAGGTCAAGTACAATCTTGGTTACTTAGGTCTCTTTGACGACTTTACACCTTATTTGACTGTACGCACACAAAACAACACTCCATTTACACTGGATGCGGATTTTGCCAACAGTCTTGGCATGAACATTCAACCTGGTGTTTCAATGAAAATTGGCGGATGTTCAATTGATACTGGATTCTGTGCTCAGATAAACAATGGTTACAGCACTCTTGCAAACTTTACATGGTCTGTTCCCTTCTCTGTGTCACTTGCATTCTAATTGCTGATTTGCGGAATTCCTCCGTTTATGTTGAATAGGGATTCCGTAAAATATAAACAGTTTTTTTATAGGAGGAATAAAATGAAAAAACTTTTAAAGTCAGTCTTTACTTTTGTTGCTTTCTCTGCTGCACTTGGCTTCCTTGCTGGATGTGACCATGGAACTACTCCGGGCCGCAGGCCACAAACTGAAGACTCTACAGTAGAGATTGAAGAGCTTAAGGATGTGGACATTTGCTGGACTGAGTTCGAGATTCCAAGTAAATATCTTGAAGTTGCAAAACCAGGTGCCAAGATTACATTTACTGTTTCAAGTAACACAGATAAAAGTGATGCCACTTATTGCAAGACTTACATAATGAATGAATCATGGGATCACTGCGGAATCAAGGCGATTTTCGGTCCAGACTCAGATACCGATTGTATGGGAATAGAAAATCCATCAGATGTTCCAACGGCAAACCGCCCTTATGCCGAAGGTGAAGGAACCTTTTACTTCTATCTTAACGATGAAATGCTCTCTCAGAACAAGCTCATTTTCTCAGGCTGCGCAAAGATGTCATCCTGCACGATCGAATACATAGGTGGTAAAAAGGAAAAGGAATCCGACCCTGTAGAAGTTGAAGTACCATTTGAAGGAGCTGGATTTACTCTGAACGAAGCCAAGGACACTGCAACATATACTCTTGCAATCAAACCAAAGACTGCAACAGCTGTTCAGCTTGTATTCCAGAACAAACAGCTTCCTACTACAACAGATGAAGGTAAAACACTTGCAGAAGCTGGTCACGACTTTACAATCAGCGGTAAATTCACCCTTAAGTTAGGCGACGAGACAATCTGGGATGCAGAAGAGAAATCTTTCAAGCTTACAAACAATGCTTACGGTGATGACTATCAGAAAAAGGTGAACATTCTTTCTGACAAGACTCTTGCAGGTGGAAGCGTTATCACACTTTCATTTACAGACCTTAAGGTTGCTACAACTGTAGCTGAAGATGCCCAAAAGATTACAAGCATCACTACTACAATTATCGATGACAGTGAAAAGGCTGACTATTGGACAGACCTCTGCGGAACAAAAATCGAAGACAATGTTTTCTGGACCGGAACCTGTGTAAGCGAAGCTGCTGCTGAAACTGTTACGCTTGAAGGAGCTCAGTTTACAATTGGCACAGAACCTAAAGCTGATGATATAGAAACAAAACTCTGCATCAAGTATGACAGCACTCCTGGAAAAGAACCGACAGGCGAAAATGGCCATTATGACTATTCTGCAAATGATGAGTCCAGCATAATTACAAATCTTAAGCTTAAGGTTACTGTCTTAAAGAGCGGCGCCACCTCTCTTGACCAGGCAAAGACTTATACCATCACAGCCGACAGCGCTTCTATTGCTGGTGCACTGTATAGCAAAGGTTACGAATGGTACACATCAATTTCATCTGACCCTGAAGACACTGTTCTCCTTAACGAAGGGGATCAGGTAAAGATTGAAGTTGAATCTGCCAGTGTAACACCTGCAGATAATGCTTCACGCATCAATATTGTTCTTGTTCATGTTAATAGCTATACAAGCGACTGGATACCTGCAACAGGTCTCTTCGCCGGCTTTGGCGCCACTGAATAAGAATCCTACATAATTTAGCCTCCGCAGGTGAGGATGTGCCCCATCTTCACCTGCACTTGCAAGGACAGAGCTGCTGCAAGGTACCATGATTTCAAGCATTCCTTCCATGGTGCTGAGCAACAGCTCTTTCCCTGTGAGTGAGAAAACAAGCAAGGAGTTTGCAATGCTTTTTTCAGATTTGATTTTAGAGAGTGCGCAGGAAGGTATTGTGCTCCTTCGTAATACAGAGCAGACACTACCGCTCATGCATGGGGACAAGGTGAGTGTTTTTGGAAGAATGCAGTATGACTTTTACCGTTCCGGTACAGGTTCCGGCGGTTCTGTGCACATTCCCTATTCCACCAACTTTACTGATTCCCTGATTGAATCCGCTGAACAGATTGGCTTTGAACTCAACACAGAACTTTCCGCTTTATATCATCAGTTCATCATCGACAATCCTTTTGATAACGGAGGCGGAGAATGGGCAGGAGAACCTTGGTCACAAAAAGAGCTTGAACTT
>CAMNHD010000010.1 GCA_946538875.1 uncultured Treponema sp. | reverse complement strand
AAGCCATGCTGTGTCGTCTGCCGTATCGCCCTTGGTATAGGTTACGGTAATGCTGTGATCGTCGCTTGTCTTCTTTACGACAACTGGTGCATTCGGAGGAGTAATATCGTCAGTTGTGTGGATTCCGCTTGCTGTTGCTACACCGAATCCAGTTGAGGCAACGGATGTAAGCACAACCTTGAACTCAGCAAGTGAGTCAAGATTTGCCTTTGGAGTAAGGCTTGTGGCGTCTCCGTCAAGCTTTCCGTTTTCAACAAGCTTATCGTATTCAGTCTCAGTCTCTGTTGTGTCAGGATTGTCACCTTCAATCTTCTGATAAATCTTGTATTCAATATAATTGAATGTCTTGTCAGAAGCCGTCCAAGTGAGAGTGAACGAGTGCTCGCTTGCGGTATGGGCATCTTTGCTCGGAGTGTTGAATCCGCTCAGCGCATACGCCTCACTTGCCCCAAGGAAGCTTGCTTCCATAGAGAACTTTTCTGTAATAACAGTGTCGAGTGTGGAGAACATCACCACAACCTTAAAGTCTGTCTTTTCAACCGGTGTAGAATCCGGGTTCTTGTATGAAATCACAGACTTCCATGCGCCGCTTCCGACAGAATCCTCGTCTGTAGTATCTGTAACAGAAGACACTATAAAGCTTACGCCCGGCACAGTGCCGTTGACAACAATTTTTCCAGGCTTAACATTCTGCACGTAAACAGTAAACTCGCCGTTTGCCTGCCCCACAAGCACGTTTGTCTTGTCAATCGCATAGACATCGTTGCTCTTTGTAACGCCGGCAACGGTAACGACAGGCTCTTTTGCCTCGTCATCGTCAACATAATCCGTCTGTCCCGCGTTGGCGTTACAAGACGCAAAAATCAAAGCTGCACCGCAGAGCGCGGCACTAAGCCATTTCAACAATCTTTTCATCTATTCCTCCGTTTCTTAGAATCCAAACGCTTCGATAAGATTCGTCATCTCTTCAAGAGTTACCTCAACGCTTGCTCCGTGGCGGATGTCACCAGCCGGCCATGAAGTTTTGTCGTTTTCCTTCCATGTCATAAAGTCTGTAGTCTCGTAAGTGGCAAAGACCTTTGACTGTTTGGCATCATGGGCATCAAGAACCAGATACCACTTGTCCACGCCGGGGTTTGCCCTGAAGCAGAACATACCCTCCCCCTGGTTGTAAGTGCCGCCGGCCGCTTCCTGAATCTGCCTGTCATTGTAACCCCTTCCCCAGACACAGTTCCGGTTGAAAGAGTTGGGCAGCAGGGAATCGGACCAGTTCTGTCCCATTCCATAGTAGCCGGAGCGTTCATCCTTAAAGAAGAGATAGAACTTGCCCTTGTCGTCAGAACAGACGCTCGCATCGATACATCCGTTTGCGGTTTTTCCTGCCGGCTGCGGCTCAAAATACACCTGCGGCTCAGAGAAAGTCTCAAAATCGTTGGTGTAGTTCACAAAAATGCGGCGGTAGCCAAAATCGTGGCCGCTAGTTGTCTCATAAACATCTTTTTTTGCATTGTAAGACTTGCTTGTCTTTCCGTTGGTCTCACCTGAACCGCTCCAGATTACACCGTAAGTGTATGTCTTCTTTACGCCAGTCTCTGGATCAGCCACCGGTTCTGTAAAAATAACCTCGCCGTTATTATGGATGATTTCCGGCGCCCAGCAGAACTGGTAGTTTCCGAACGATTCCTTAAAAGCAATCTTGTCGGCATCGCTAACCATCTGAATCTGACGCTCGTTGGTCCATGTAATCATGTCGTCTGAGTCGGCAAAGATAAGACATGTGGTGTTGACGTTCCAGTAATTGTTGGTAACGTAATCCCAGTTATTCTTGGTGCTTGTCGTACCGTCATAGAGCCTGTGGTTACCCGGCAGCTCAGATGCAAGGTAAGTAGTCCAGTCGGTTGCAATCATCAGGTATTTTCCGTCCGGCTTTTTTACGATATACGGGTCGCGCACGCGGTTTCCGCCGATTGTGCTGAGCTGGAACACAGCGGTGTTTCCGTTAAGGGCCTGCCAGTGCAAACCGTCTGTTGTAACGGCAAGATGAAGGCTCTGCTCGGCAAGTGTGCTTGCTGAATCACGGAAGTAACCCATGACACGAAGGCACCTTTCTCCCTCAGAGGCACAGACCGTACGCTTTACGGCAGCGCTCTTTTTTCCGCCCGCAAGGTTGGCGTAAACTGAAAATGTATATTCTTCTCCTTCCTCAAGCCCCTTCCACTCATAATAGGGATTTGCAGAATCCGTGTTTACATAAGAAATTTCATTTGAGTTTTTTACGATGCCAATGCTGTAAGATTCGGCGCCCTCTACAGGCTCCCAAATCACAAATGCCTTAGCCTCAGAAATCTCTTTTGGCTCCTGCCTGCAACTGACAGACATAAACATAACCTCCGCCGCTAAAACAGCAAGAACTGCCGAAAATAACTTTTTCATTCTTCCTCCTGAAAATGATTGCCCATAGCACTTTATGAAAACCTTTTCATTTCAGTTTACACCTGTTTTTCCTATCCGTCAAATTTTTTTTTGATTTTCTTTGCAGAGCGTTAGGGATACGGAAGGCGCGGAGCGTTGCCGCAGGCAATGGAGCGATAGCGGAACCTGTAGCAGCCCGGCCCCACGCAAGTGGGGAAACGCCCAGAACGCCCACACACAGCGTGAATCAATCCACCAAAATCTTGAGCACAAGGGGGTATTCTGCGTTCACGGACTTTTTTGCCGCCTGGGGAATCTGCACAAAAAGCGCCTCTTGCGTGCGCCTACAGTCCAGCGGGCCGCCAAAGCCCAAAAGCTCCACGCCTTTTATGATTCCGCTAAAGAAGGGCTTGCTTGAGGCATCGGCTTTCCTTAAAGTCGTGATTTTCACCTGTCCGTCTTCCGGCCAGCGCATCACAAAGGCATACAAAAAGCCGCCGGCCACTGTAAAGCGGATATCCTCCGCGCTGTAGCCCACCGACGCAGAATCCGCAAACTGCCCTTCCTGAACCCTCGCAGGCCCCTCTCCGCAAAAGCGCCACACCCGCGAATTGTAGACAGCCTCGCCGTTCACGCCCAGCCAGCCACCGATTTCGCTCAATATATGAGCGTCTTTTTCCGGTATAGTGCCGTCTGCCTTGGGACCGATGTTAAGCAAGAGCCGCCCGTTTTTGCTTACGATATCCACAAGCGAGCAGATGATTTGCACAGGGCTCTTGTACTCATTGTCAGGCGTATAGCACCATGAGTTGTTTGCAACCGAAGTGTCTGTCTGCCAGACAAAAGGCTTTACGTCCGCAAACTGACCGCGCTCGATGTCAACCACCGCTGTACCGGACATAAAGGCATCGTGCTTGTAGTTTATCACACCGCCGCCCCACTTGGCCGAACGGTTGTAAAAATAAGCCGCGAACTTTTTAAGGTAGGGCTTTACCGCGCTGTGCTGAATCCACCAGTCAAAGTAAACGATTTTAGGCTCAAAGCGGTCCACAATCTCGCAGCAGCGCACAAGCCAGTCCTGCAAAAAACATTCGTCCGGCTCAGGCTTGGAAAACAAATCGTGGTGATCCGGCTCCGGCATTGCGGGAAAATAAAAGTCGCCGTACTTTTCGTTTTCGGTTATGTCACTGTCAAACTCGCGGCCGTGGCCCATAAAGAACCAGTGCTCCACCCTGTGGCTTGAGGCTCCGTTTACAATACCGGCCTTTTTCAGAGAATCTGACAGCTCGCCCACGATATCGCGCTTCGGCCCCATTTCGTAAGCGTTCCATCTGGAAACACCGCTCTTGTACATCTGGAATCCGTCGTGATGCTCGGCAACAGGTATCACATACTGCGCCCCTGCCTGGCGGAAAAGAGCCACCCACTTGTCCGCGTCAAAGCTCTCTGCCTTAAAGAGGGGGATAAAATCCTTGTAGCCAAAGTCCTTGTGCCTGCCGTAAGTCTCAAGATGGTGCTGGTATTCGCGGCTTCCCTGAATGTACATGTTCCGGGAATACCACTCGCTGCCAAAAGCCGGCACCGAATAGAGTCCCCAGTGGATAAAGATTCCGAACTTAAGGTTTTCGTACCACTCAGGCACCCTGTATGCGGACAAAGACTGCCAGTTGTCCTTAAAGGGACCAGCGGCAATCACATCATTTATCTTTGCAAGATAAGAGGCAACAAAATCACTCTTCATAGCCATAGACACTTATCTCGTGAATACCGCGCGCCCACCAGTTGCCGCTTGTGCCGTGGCTTGGGTTCACGTCGTGCATACCGGTAACACGCACGCGCACCATCCTGAATGTCGCAGGATTGTCAATCTTTGAGTCAACAAAACCTGAAAGATAGTTTCCGCTCTGGTCTTTTATCACTTCCCAGCCAAAGCCCGAGCTGTTACGGCAGCCTTCTATCACAAAATGGCTTGCAGGCTCAGAGCCTCCCACCTGGCGGAAGGTCACATCCACCTCGCCGATTCTGAAATCTTTGCGAAGGTTCACAGTCACATAATATTCGCCCGAAGCGGAAGGCATGTAATAGTTCTTAAGGTTTCCCCAACTTGGGCTTGTATCGTTTGACCAGCTGATTCCGTCCGTGGCAAGGGAAACATCGTAAGTGTTGCCGTGCTCGTCTGTCCCTGCCTTTGCGCTGGAAAGTTTTTCGTCGGCCTTGCCCAAAGACACAAGCCTTCCCCGCTGGACAGGAATAACCGTCCCGGTCTTTTCATCATAATGGATTTCCGGGAAAAAGTCGTAAAAGGCATATCCCTCGCAGTAAGAGACCGGAAGGTAACGCGCGGCATAGGTGTAGCCCAGGGAAAAATCAAATCTGTCAAGTCCCCAGCCGTGAATCCAGCGGTTCGCCATCATGCCGTAATTGTCCCCAAACTTCTGCATCCAGCCGCTCTGTCCGCCAAAAGTGGCGCGGTTACCGGTGTTTTGCAAAGGGCATGAGGCAAGCTCCGCAAAAGTTTTGCCAGAGATATATGCGCCCTGTGTCGGCATCCATCCCTGCTGCTCAGAGCTGAACATATAATACCAGTCGCCAAGCTTCATAAAGCAGGGAGCCTCACGCGAGCCAGAATAAAGGGTCACAGGCTCAAAGCTTTCGTCAACCTTGGTCCAGGTGTCATCCAGTTTGTAGAGAGTCTGAGCCGAAGAAGTGGAGCCGATTATGTATGCCGAGCCGTCAGAGTCAACAAAGCTTCCAAGGTCGCGGCTCTCGTTTCCGCACGGATGGTAAGGCTCGCTCTCAACAGTGAACACACCGCTGCCGGGAACGCCGTAAACACATATCACTTTGCCAAGGGAATAGTCCTTGCCGTTTTCGTAATGAGACCAGTTTATCACCGTACCGTCGGAGCGCTGCAGATAACTCGTGGACTCAAACTTGCAGCCAGTACCTCCGTTGTATTCAGCGCTAAGCCAGGAACAATAACGCTTATCGCTTGTTCCGTCAGCAAAGTCATCCGGGTTTCCGCCGACAACAATTCCGTTGGAATTCCACGGCGCGTTTCCGTCAAGGCTCCACTGCTCCTCAAGGCTCACCTGGTTGCGCGAAGAGCGGATGTAAACGTAGCGCCAATACTTTCCGCCATAGCTCAAAGAAGTGTCAGCTTTTTCAAAAGAAGAGTTCTTGGTATTGTCGTAAACTTTCTGGGTGTAATCCCCAAAAGGCCTGCACTCAACATCGCCAGTCTCGGCAATCAGGTCTCCAGACTCATCGTAAGAAGCCGCCTTGTAATAGCGCGCAGTGCTGCCCAACCCATACACATCAAAAACAGTGCCGTACAAATCGCCAGTCGAAGAGCTGCGTCCGTAAAGCCCGTCAGTTACCACACGGTATTCAGAGCCAGATTTTTCAAACAGACGGTAAAAAGCCGCGCCCTCAACCTCGTTCCAATGAAGCTTAAAACAGTCCACGTCACGCTGCCCCTCAAGCTCAAAAGGAAGCGCCGTAAGAACCATAAGAGGCCGCCCGTCAGCAGCAAGCGCAGAACTGCTGGCGCAAGTAAAATTACCCTTGCCCGCCGAAAGACTTGCCACCGGAACCTTTTCCCCGTCACCGTCAGCAACCGAATGGCTGCACGAAGCAAAAGAAACCGACAGGGCAAAAGCCACCGCAGCTAATCCCAAAAACTTTACCGCACAAACTTTCTTCATAAAAAACCCCCGGTTATATTTGAAAACGTTTTCATATATTTTAACATAAGCCCTTTCAATCTGCAAGGAATTTTTTCCCGGACGGCACTGCACTGCGCTCTTTGCCGGGTCATACAACCACCCCACTCACCCGCAAACAAGGCAACCGCCGCTTTAACATTTATCATTGCCGGACAATTCATTCTCAATACAACAAATGTCACAGCAAGACTTGTCGCAAATCAGCTGTGCAAAGCCGCAGAACGCCAGCATCCGGCAATCTTTCTTAACACCCATCCCCGGCAAGCATTCTCTGCTCCAACCGGGAGAACATGGCTTTCAAGTTCCCCGTCTTCCGGGGTTCCGGCCGGGCAGCGGCCTCCATTGCTTCGCAACACGCCTGCGGCGTGCCCCTACAGCCGGGCGTATGTGAATGAGATTTTGCGATTGCTAACAAGGACCCGGCAATCTTTTTTACGAAAAAATAAATTTTCCTGACAAAAATTTGTACGAAAAAAAATTCTAGGGAAAATAATATATATGAGTAAGTTTCAAAAGCGATTTTTGAAATTTGCCAAGATAAAAAAGTATTTTTCAAGGAGTTTTTATGCCAACATCCATTCCTCAGAATCCCCAGTACAAGGATCGCTTGTTCAAATTCATCTTTGGCCGCAACACAGAAGAAAGTAAAAGATGGCTCTTGTCCCTTTACAACGCCCTCAACGGTAGCAGCTATACAGACATCTCAGACCTCAAACTTACCACAATTGAAAACATTATCTACGTCACGATGAAAAACGATGTGTCCTTCCTGATTGGCGAAGAGATTAATCTGTACGAGCAGCAATCTACTTACAACCCCAACATGCCACTCCGAGGTCTCATGTATTTTGCCCAGCTCTATCAAATGATTCTTAGTGAGCGTAGAAAAGATTTGTTTGGTCACAGCTTGGTAAAAATTCCCTCTCCGCGTTTTGTCGTATTCTACAACGGAACAGCAGACAAAGCCGACACCGTAAAGCTCCGCCTTTCAGATGCTTTTGAAAGCCCATCTTCCTCCGGTGAGTTCGAATGGACCGCAACAATGGTAAACATAAACGCAGGACACAATTCACCACTTCAAAAAAGTTGCAAAGCATTGTATGATTATAGCAGTTACGTGGCAAAAGTAAGGACAAACCTTGCTACTATGCCCAAGACACAGGCCGTAGACAAAGCCGTTAATGACTCAATCAAAGAGAACCTTTTGGACGGCTTTTTCAAGAGACAGAAGATGGAGGTGCTGAACATGAGTCTGACAGAGTTTGATCAGGAAGAATACGACCGCAACCGCAGGCAAGAGGGCTATGAAGAAGGTATCGCCGATGGAATTTCCCAAGGAGAAATCCGTGGCGCCCAGCAGACCCGCATCGAAACAGCACGGAATCTGCTGAACATGAATATTCTTACACCCAAGCAAATTTCTCAGGCAAGTGGTCTTTCTATTGACGAGATTCTTGCGTTAAAAAATGAAGCTGAGCCGGTAACACAGGCACAAGAGTAAAAAAGAAATTATCCGCTTTAGATTGGGAAATGTTTAAACAAAAACACCCGCACTGCCAAAAGCAATGCGGGCCAATATGGAGATACAAAACGTTTTTATTTAGTATTCAATACTGCCTCCAGCAGTTTCAAATGCGGCCATCTCTGCCTCTGTTACACGGAAGGCAAAGGCATGACGTATACCTGTTGGCATTGAATAAGAGCCGTCACCATCATGGAAAGACCACAACTTTGGCTCATTTGTAATCTTTGAAGTTACAATGCCGACAAAGTTATTTGTTCCACTAGGCTGTCCGCGGCTGTACTCATCGCCAAAGAGCCACCATCTTCCGCTTGTGTCAAGAACCACCCACGGTCCTTCGATACCATGCTGGACAGTCTGATTGGTAGTACGGGTAAGCCATTTTCCGTTGTGCATGATTACAAATGAATCTGCATCCAGAGAGACAGACTTTGCAATATTGATGTCTTTTGCTCCGTTAGCCTCTCCCTTGTATGGCATATAGTACATGTCATCTACCTTTATCATAGTGGCATCAATTTCGGCTACAGGCTCCTGAGTCGTGCCATTCTTATCATAGTCACCAACATCTACGTTCTCAAAATAAAGGTATGGACGTGTAAAATTAAAGAAGTCATTGGTGTAGTTGATATATGTGCGGCAAATCCAAATTTCTGGATAATCCTCAGCATTAAAGTCAGCGGCTGCGACTGTTTTTTCGCCAGTATACACAGACTTTGAATCTGCAAGAACCTGGTAAGAGCCGTCATCATTCTGAATGACAACATCTCCGTTACCACTCCAGATTACACCATAATAGTAAGTAACGCCGTCAATGACTGCGATTGGCTTTGGAGAGCCATCCTCCTTGTAATCAAGAAGAATTTCCGGAGCCCAGGCATGAACATTAGCACCGCCATGAGCCTCAAGCAATTCATCAGGAATCGTTATCATGCGTTTGCACAAAGAACCATTCTCACTTGCGCTATACGGATTAGAACCTGAAGCAGGCTTATAGAAGCCTACAGTCTGATTCTCTGTATCAACCTTTACGACAGAAACCAAAATGCTAGGACTGTATCCTGTATTAGCCCAGTATGAGGTAAAACGTGTTGTACCATATTCCGGGTGAGATGTTCCGTTAAAGTTTGTCCAGTCTGTGGCAAGCTCTACGAACCAGCTGATATTGTCATCAGGATTATCATCATGCAGACGGTTCATGTATGGGTCACGTACAGCCTGTCCGCCAGAACCAGCATCTGCATTAATCTTGTAGTAAAAATTGTTGTTGTTCAGAGCTGTATAGGTTACACCGTCAGTACTCTTTCCAAGATAGAGGCTCTCATAATTTGAATTACCGTCTGAAGCGGACTTAAAGTAGCTTACCATATATCCGCCGTTGTACTTGGTTGCAAAAGCACCCACGTCTTTGCCGCGGCGGTTGCCGTTTTTGTCTACTGAATAAAAGACAAACTGGTAGCCCATTTCATGGTTAAGACCGTTAACCTCAAGGTACTCTGTCCCTGCTTCTACAGTTTCTTTCTTAGTTTCGCCGTTAAGCTTGTACTCTACTTCTATGTGGTCAAAGTCTTTGTCTGCAGGATCAGACCAGGTAAACTCAACCGCATCTCCGGTGTCAAGGCTCTTTACAGTTACGTTGCTGACTGCGCTAGGCGCAATCGTATCTTCGTAAGTGTCCAGATTCTCACATCCGGCAAGAATAAGAGAAGAAGCTAAAACAGCTGATGCAATTAATTTTATTTTCTTCATACAATTTCCTAAATGCCGAAACCGGCAGTTGTTAAAAGATTGCCGGGCAAACCCGACAATGACATAACATATTCTTTGCAAAAGAACCCGCGAGTTTTGCGCGCTAAAAAAACATGTCCCTTAGCGGTAAAACCCGCACGAACTCACCTGAATAGGTGAGTTCGTGTTGGAGTAAAATCGGCCCTTTTACCCAACGCGGCATGGAGGCCGTGTCATTTCTTTGCAAAAGAACCTGCGAGTTTTTGCGTAAGCAAAACTCGTGAATGACAACGCCACGGAGGGCGTTGTCATTCAGCCTCCCCAAAGTTCGGTGTGCCGTCTTCATTCCAAGTGAACACTTTGGCACGGCCTGTACGATACGGATCCTGCAAACCTTCAGTAGCTTTTGTAAAGTTATTGGTTCTTCCCCAATAGCTGTACAAACCGGCCCACTGGCGTGCATGATAAACGATTACATCGTAACCCTTATATGTTGTAAAGGAACAGTGTCCCACACCAAAGACCTTGTTGCGGACGCTTGAGGTAAAGACAGGCTTTTCGCTCTTCGTCCAGCTCTTTGGATCACAAAGGTCTGCATTCTCATCGGCAGTCAGCATACCAAGGCAGTAAGTTGCGTCACAGGCACTGGCGCTGAAAATAAGGAAAACTTTTCCGTTGCGGTGGAGGAAAGCCGGACCTTCGTTTACGTTTACTGTCGGGCTGCGTACAAGCTGTGACTCAAAGGCAGGGCTGTTTACCTGACCGTTTTCGTCATAAACTTCCTTGCCACATTCCCACAGATACTGGGGAGATGTTACCGGGCGCACATTTGTTACGCGGGTAAAGTCAGAACCAGGCACTACCTTACCAATCAAGATAGAAGACCAAGCACCTGTTCCGCCAACATCAGGATGGTCAACTCCACCATAGGTTATGCAGCTGTCCCCGGAATCACCTTCATCAGCCCAGCCGTCGTCATAGATGTTCTGAGCCCAGGCAAAGTACCACTGGTCGCCAATCTTAACAGGTGTACCGTCAAGGTTCATAATCCACGGCTGAGCTCCATCACCAGCGTGACGGAACAAGGACAAGTCCATGTAGTTCACGTCGGAAGAATCTTCCAGTTTGGCTTCATCAACTGTGTCACCGTAAACCATGCGTACACGGCCGCAAAGAGACCAGGAGCCTGTCATAGGGTCATTACCCTCGCACTTGGCGACATAGTTTTTTACAGCCCAAACACTTGTTGAATAAGCTGCGTCCGTATTGTCATTGCAGACAGCCGTAAAGAACAAATACCAGGTTCCGTCGATATAATGAATCTCCGGTGCCCAAAGGTAAGTCCTGACCCCTGAAAAGTTTCCGGTCTGAGGCTTAACGATTGTAGCCACTTCTGATTCATCATTTGAATCAAGCAGGTCGATGGATTTTGCACGACGAATCCTAATCTGGTCAAAGGTGCTGCCGTAAGAAGCACTGTAGTAATAGTAGCCATCGGTGTGCTTGTAAACCCAAGGGTCAGCCTCACCCACACGAGTGCCAGAATTGTTTGCTACAATGCTGTAGATAGGGTTGTTAAAGTGCGGAACTTTTTCTTCCAATGCCTCGCCGCCGCAGCTAACACAGGCCATCATTGTAAATGCAGACAGAAGCACAGCAGCTGCGCATAAAGTTGATTTCTTCATCTTATTCTGCCTCCTACCATTTCTTAACCGGTGCCGCAACTTTTACGCTGAGCAGCGGATAGTTTGAAGTATTGTTGTTGTAACCGGTCTCGTAAACACCATTGTCCTTGTCAGTCTGGAAATTGAGCGTAAAGATTCCGCCCTCTGCCATAGGAATATGGTAGTTTTCCTGTGACAAGCCGTGTGTCTCTTCTGTTATTGTCCAGAAGAATCCGGTTGTCTCGCTTTCGTAAGTCTTTGCGTATTCAGCAAGGCGGATAACAGCCTTGGCAGAATAATTTTCCCCTTCAGTTTTCTTTTCCGGGGTAACGTGAATCTCAACAGCGTTGAAAGGCACGTCGTAGTCACTCTGAGCGCGGATTATGTACTGCTCAACATTCGCATTGTCATCGGCAGTAGTTTTTCCGGCATATATTCTGTCACTGTCCAAAGGCGGAATCTCAAACTTGTATGTCTGATATCCGTCAGCTCCGTCATAGGACCTCTTAACAGTTATCTCAACATAACCATTCTGAGCCGCATTGTTCACCCCGAAACATGAGCTGAAAACCAATGCAATTCCCATCAACGCAGCAGAGCAGAAACATTTTATAGAAGATTTTTTCATCTCTGTTCCTCCGTTTTTGCACTCATCAGTGCACTTCCAGTTTGCGTATCAGCGTGCCGTCTGACACGCTGATTAAATCATCACACTGTTACAGAAGTTCACCTTGAATGTTGTCTCGAACTTGCCAAGGCGGTTCAAAGACTTGCCGTCGTTGAAGCCGTGGAGCAGGTCGTTTGATTCCCAGTTCAGCTCAAGATGCAGGCGGCTGTAGTTCAGGCACAGGCATGCCTTTGCATACAGGTAGTCGTTTACATTGTTGTATGTATCCCAGTAGCGTGTAATGAGACAGCGTGGCTCCAGGCTGAAGTTTCCTGCCACAGGAATCCAGTACTTTGCGCCGAGTGTTGTTCCGATTACCATGCGGTTGCTGAGAACGTCTACAACGTCAACTGCGCCGACTGCCTGCAGGCCGTCCAGAAGAAGTCCGTCGCCGGTGTTGAATGAGCCGTGGAGGATCAGCACGTTGTGGTCAAGTGTGTCAAGTCCGTTTGCTGTTGAGAAGTAAACGCTCTTTTCTGCGATGTGGCTGTCAGCATACTCAACGCTGAAGGCGACTCCAGGATATGCTCCGTTGTCGTCTTTGTCGTACTTTGTGCTCCAGTAGTCAAAGGCTCCGTCCCTGTCCTGCCAGCCGAACAAGATTCCGCCTGTTACCAGAGGATATGGAGTTCCGCGGCTCTCCAGCTGAACGAATGTTGCGCCTGCAGAAGGCTTGAGGTAGTAGCTGCCGCCGAACAAGTCGAGTGTGTAGTCAGCCTTGAGACCGAACCTCATGTCCTGAGCGTAAACGCTGTCTTTGCCAAGGATTCCGTTTGAGAAGCCGGCCTGGATGTTAAGGTATGGAACGCCAGTGAAGTCTGCGCTGATTTTGTAGAGCCAGTCGGTGGCATCCTTTGCGGCTGTGTCCTCTGCTGTGTTGCTTGAGCCTGCGACCCATTTCATTGTGCTTGCGATGTCTCCCTGAACCTTGAACCATCCGTCGAGGGCGTAGCCTGCCTGGATTCCGTAAACGGTTGTGTCTGCGTCAAAGCTTGAAAGCCATGAGTGCAGGGGCTTCTTTACCATGTGGCCGTAGCGGTAAGATGTGTCCACACCCATGAAGGCGTAGGCAACGTCGCTGGCGGTGGCATAGTTCACGCGGCCAAGGTTGCTGTCGTTCCTGTCCCACAGGTTGATGTAGGCAGGTCCCAGGTGAATCTTTGCGTAGTCAACGACAATCTTGAAGCTGTCATTGTTGAAGTATGGGTCAGTGTTGTCGTCAGAGTCAATCATGTAGCGGATCGGGTCGCCGTCTGTCACAACGCGGATCTCGCCCCATACAGGAAGCGGGTCGCTCGGGTCAAGGGCGCCGGTTGCTCCCGGTGTAAGGACTTCCATCTTGAAGTCGATGTTCTGGTTGTTGGTGAAGCCGGCTTTTCCGGTGTCGATGTCAAGGCCGAATGTCACTGATGACTCGCCGTGGAGCTGCTCAGTAATTTTAAATCCGGCGCTTTCGGGTGCGCGGTCATACTTTGTAACCTCTACCTGGCATGTTCCCTCGTAGCCGTCTTTTGTAGAAGCGGTAATAGTAGCTGTTCCCAGTCCCTGAGGGAAGAGTTTTCCCTTCTGGTTGACGCGGACAACGCGTGTGTCGCTTGAGTGCCACTTTACGCTCTTTGCAGAGCTTCCGCCCATGTCTTCTACCCAGAGGTCATGGTTCTCGCCGTAGTCTGAGCCATGCAGGCTGATTTTAAACTCGCTCTTGTTCAGTGTGAGACTTCCTGCAGCAGCCTTCTTTGACTCTGCCTTTGGAGCTGGAGTTTCTGAAAGAACTGACTCTTCTGCCTGAGTTTCAAACTGCACAGGTGAGCTTGACTCTTCCTGAGCAAAAGCCGCTGTACTCAAAAGAGCAGTACATGTAAGTGCCAACGCCTTAGCTATTGTCTTTTTCATAGTGTTTTGTCTCCTATATGTATTCTGTCTGTACCATCCGCCTGCTGTCTTTCAGGCGGAAGGTATCTTGTTTCATAAAACTACGGTTATTTTCCTATAACCTTGTAGCACCAGCTGTAGTCACCGCTAGACTTGTCAAGACTATCCTTAAGACCTGGGTTTGAGTTACCTGACCAGAAGTACTTGCCGCTAGAAGTCTTTACAGCCTGCCATGGAGTACAGCCAGTTAATGTCTGTTCCTTACCAGTTTCTACATCAAACTTGAAGCATGCATTTCCAATGTCTGTTCCAATCTGCGTTGCATCACCATAGAAACAGTGAGGACTTGAACCGCTACCCCAACCAGTTCCGTCAACATCATAGTTTGTTGAGCCGCTCGGAGTTGTACTGCTGAAGTAAATATACTTACCGCTTGCAGTACCATCCTCTTCTGCTGCCTCAAGGCTGAAGTAACCCTCTGTTCCATCAAGAGCTGGGCGTACAATCAGATACGGATACTTCATCACTTCAGGATGATATGTCTTGCTTGCATCGTCCTGAACGATTACACAGTTAACATAAGTCTTTGTTCCAGAGACAAACGGCAAAAGAACGCGTCCACCCCAGTTGTTCTTGATATGAACAAAGCCAAGCGCTTTCTTTGTAAGCTTAGAATCAGCACCGATGTATTCGCCAGTATCAGAAGGAATTGTTGTTACTTCGTAAGTGTAATCAGTGCCATATTCAAGACCGGAAACCGTTGTATTTGTAGATGCAATATCGGCAACAGTCTTGAAAGTTGTAGCGCCATTCTTTACAACAAGCTTGTAAGTGTAAGTTACGACATTTCCCAAAGCATCATATTCGATTGCAGAAGGAGCATTCCAT
>CAMNHD010000009.1 GCA_946538875.1 uncultured Treponema sp. | reverse complement strand
CACTTGCACCGCTTGTTGCAATCTTGAGCTTAGTGATTGTCCGACCGGTAAATGAAGCAGGATCCAACACCTTTACAAGAGTTTCCGAGGCTGCCACTTCCGTTCCATTAACTAAAACAGTCCAGGTATCATTCGAAAGAATCAGCTTACATTCAGCTCCGTCCTGATTGAACTCAAACCATCGGTTGTTTATATTCTCTGGTACACTGAAGTATTCAAATCCGGTAATATCCTCCGCACCATCATTCACAAGAACTTCTATCACAAACCATTTGCTTGAATTTACGTGAGAATTACTGATCTTTGCTGTATATGAAGTTTCTGAAACCCTTGCTACAACGGCACTAGCTTCCGAAGTATCAGCAGCCCCATAATTTACAGTCACAGATCCTGTTTCCGGTACAGTAAAGCCTTCAAAAGTGAGTGTAAGAGTCATCTCGCTTTCAGTTTTGACACTTGCTGTTATTTCAGTCAGATAATACTCATTTGTGCTGTAATAGCAGAACCATGCTTTGTCAAGCTCAACTGCCAGTTCCTGGTCATCTGCATCCTTTGCAACAAGTTCCAAATTGCTGAAGAACCCGTCACTGTTTGCATTTGCCTTTGGCAGAAGCACTGTTCCGCTTACATCTCCGGCTGTATAACTTACGTCAGCAGTGTACAGAGTGTAATCTGTTCCGTCCTGATGATAAGACAAGCTCATAGTAGAAACTTTTGACTGCAGATCCTCGTCAAGTTTAATAGTAAGCGCAAAGTTAGGGTTATAAACACTTACAGTCACAGTCTTGTCAAACGAGGTATCACCCTCAGCAGCTTCCTCAGGATAAAGAACAAAGCTGACGTTGCTGGAAGTTTCTTTAACACCGGTGATGACAAAGTTACCGTCCGCGTCTTTTTCCACAGAGATTTCCTCTGGAAGATTCACCTCGTCAACAAGCCATGTTCCGACAGTAGTACTGTCCGCCTTTACAGTGAGGGTCAGCTTTTTGCCCTCGTTCACCGTAAGGACAGTAGAAATATCCTGGTCAAACTCAATCACATATTCCGTTGTCTCAGGAGTTTCAGGCACCTCCGGGGTGTCCGGATCGTTTCCGCCGGGACAGCCAGTAAACGCAAAAGCCATAAGGGCTGCCCCAAACAGCCACTCAAAACCATGAACAATCTTCCTAATACTTTTCATATTCTCCTCCAAATAAAACAGTTCCTCAGGAACTTCAAGACTAAAATAACCGCACCCTAATCAGAGGTTAAGCCACCACAGACAAGTGCTGTACAAGCACTCAATCAACACCATTTATTTACACGCGTTGATACACTAATTATACACCCATGTTTTTCATTCTGTCAAATTTATTTTTTTCATGAATTAATCAATTCTCAAGTCTGCAGGGATTTTCTGTTTTTGATTTCAAGTCACGGTGCGCTGCTGCGCATCATTTCCGCCTACGCGGGATTGGAGTACCGTAGTACCGGGGAAGCTTTGCGTCCCCGGTATGAGCGTGAGCGAAGTACGGAAAGCCCGTACAGGGGTGCTGTGTTTCCCGGTTGGAGCGGAGAAATAGTATGTCAACAATGCAGGTACCGTTCAGTCCTCATCGTCGTTATCATCATCGTCTTCATCGTACTCATCGTCAATCTGACGGTCGGAATAGCCCAGTGCACCACCTGTTCCAAAAGGATTTGAGTACGGATTGACATTTTTGTTCTTGTTGTTCTTGTCGCCGTCGACACCTATAAGCCAGTCAAAAAGTCCCATATCAAGCTCCCTGAATGCGGCTGTTTGCCACCACCGCTTTCCCTTACAGTATATCACGGTCATCTGCGTCTGTGTAGCGTCAGCGCTGCGATTTTTTTTCTTTCAGTGTTCCGTCCCATTTACGCAGACATCCACCCAGGATTCATAGCGGCTGAATTTTTCCAGTTGGGGAATTGTCAGTTCCACTGCACTGTTTCCGCTGCCGGCCGCCGGATAGACAGACGTGTATTTCTGAAGTGATTTGTCAAGGTAGACTTTTACGTTCTGGTTCACTGCAAAGGGGCACACGCCTCCAGGTGGATGCCCTATAAAAGTGTTCACTTGCTCAAAGGGAATCATCTTTGCCTTTTTGGAAAACTGTGCCTTGTATTTTTTATTGTCCACCCGTGACATTCCAGACACCACTATGACCAGTGGCTGCTCGTCCACAAGATATGACAAAGTTTTTGCAATGCGGTCAGGCTCTATGCTCAAGGCATGGGCCGCAAGTTCCACGGTTGCGCTTGATTCTCCAAGTTCTATTATTTTACCTTCAAGTTCTGTTCCGCTAAAATATTCCTTTACCTTTTCAACTGACATTTTTTATTCTCCATCATAATTCACATACTGGGAATAAACTCTATCCACAGGAATTATGTCTTTTCCGTTCACCACATCGAACACGTGCCAGGTCACACCCTGCTGTCCCGGCTGCACACGGAATGTCTGCTTGAACTCGTTGTCTATGTAGACTTGTATTTCCGCACCGGAATTGGAAAGCCGTTCGCTCCAGTTGTCATTTCCACCGTCGCTGTAATTGTAGACAAAATATTTGTAGACTATGAGCGGATCCGGATTTTCTATGGTCACGGTTTCAGGTCCGTAACTGGTTGTGTCATCGTGGTCAAGATGCAGGTTGTTCCAGTCCTGGCGGCTATAGTAAACATGTCCTGCCGGAGACAAAATATGAGAATCCAGGTCAGATGGGGATTCTCCCCATGTGAGAACAATCTTTACGCGTTCAAAATCAACTCTATGCGGAAGGGCAAAGTGGGTTGTTCCGATTGCAAAGCCTGAGGAAATTGTAAATTCTGTGTCCAGCGGCAGAAAATCTGAACCGGGCTTTTCTATATGCAGCAGGTGCACTCCGTTTTCCAATTCCATCGGCAGAAGAATCATTCCCTTATCGTCACTGGTGCGTTCCCACTTCTGGTCAATCCTTACAAGGGCATACACTACAGGGGCTCCGGTATCGCTGTCCATTATATAGAAAGGAGTTTCCTGCTGAAGGGTCTCCGGCTCCTGCCGGCGTGCCACAGAAGCATTTTCTCCAGAAGCATAGTTTTCCTGGCCTTGTGCGGCGGAATCACTTTGCGTTGCAGAAACGGTCTGAGCTACGTCAGAATCTTCCACTTCGGTGTTGGGCAAGGTATTTCTATCTTGGCTCAAGCGGGAAACTTCATTCGTCCGGGCAGGTTTTACCACTGTGATTACCTGTTCCCAGACTGGCTCGTAGTTATAGTTCTGCTCTGGGGATTCCCCCACCTGGTCTGGCTGAACGGTCTGGGGCCCGGACTGGACAGCCGGAATCTCTGTCTGTGTACCGGATTCACCATCTGCCGCCGCATCCGCCTCATGCGCATTGTTTTCCTGCTCAGGACGGATTATATCCTGGGCAACAACTGTATCCAAAAAGTTTTCGGAACCAGCCACACAATACCAAAGATTAGTTTCCTGAAGCTTCTTCAGAAGGTCGCGTGTCTGCATCTGGTCACGTCTGAGCTTAGCCTCTTCTTCCCTGGTAAACGGAACACGCATAAGCACTCTGTAAACGAATGTGTCATCCGCCAGTTTGAATTTGGTCACCGCCGCATCAATCCCGTTTTGCTGCAGCAGTGCGGCACGGTTCTGCGCATTGGACTTTACCCTGAACGAGCCCATGCAGACATACCAGTCATCGGCAAAAACATTAGAGGATATCAGCAGGATAAATAAGAATCCAATCAAATTTTTGTAAATTTTCATATATTTACCTTTTGGTTTTATTTTTTGGGGAACTCCCCTCCATCACGAGTCAATCATATCACAAAAAAGGAATTATTTACAGTGCACGGAAAGCAATTTGGGCAAAATGTAAATACAAAGTGGCTGCCTGCCGCGGAAGGGGGTACGGAACCAATCATCCCGCCCGGGTATGCAGCCCCGTAGTACCGGAGGCGCAGCCGGAGGTATGAGCGTGAGCGAAGGGCGGAACACCCGTGACAAAAGCGGCCGGCACCCGGTTGGAGAGTTTTGAATCACGGTGAGAAAATGCGGGGACGGTGCAAAAAAATCCCATGGCTTACATTGTGAAGATTCATTTTCAGCCACGGGATTTTGTTTTATATAAAACTTTATTGACAGATCAGTTATTTCACATTGTAAACATCCATGCCTGGAAGAACCTTTCCGTCCACATCAAAGAGTGCCTGGTTTTCCCAGGAGCTTGGCATTTTTGGTGCTATGCCGAGGTACGCGCCGCCCCAGTAGAAATAGCCGCCTTCGCTGTCCACGGAGCCTACCAGTTCCATCAGGTAACGGATTACGCCTGCCTGATTTTCGATTGTTGCCTGGATAATGCTGCTTCCGTCGGAATTGCTTGTGATTCCGCTTCCGTAAGTGTAGCCGGTTAGTTTTGCTGCTCCGCTCACTTCATCATCCGTCCAGAACTCGTTGTTGTAACTGTCGGTGTAGGCGCTTGTGGAATATGCGTAGGAATTTTCTGCCATGACGACTTTGTAACCGGCTGCCTTTGCGCTCTGGAGATTTGTTTTCAGCGCGCTGTCGGTTCCGTGGAAATATGTGTAATATGAAAAGCCGAGGATTGTTACAAGTTTTTTTTCGTCCGGGTCATTTCCAATTTCTTCTGCATAGGCTGTTAGTCTTGAAAGATAATCGGAACGGTCGCCGTTCGACATGTGGAGCATGATTCCGCAGTCCGGGAGAAGTTTTCTTACTGCAAGCGCAGCCTTTCTAAGATAAGTTCCCGTGTAGTTCTTTGCGTCTGCGACGGAACTTCCTGTCTGGAACAGTCCGCCCTGCATTTCGTTTCCAAGCTGAACCATGTCTGGTGCGCAGTCTTGTTCTATCATTGACTGGAGTATTTCTTCTGTCCAGCTTCCTACAGCTTCTGCAAGCTGCTCGGCGTCGCTGATGGATGACCACATTTCAGGACATTTTTGTTCTTTGGGATCTGCCCAGTTGTCGGAGTAATGGAAATCCAGCAGAAGTTTTAGTCCGGCAGCCTTCGCGCGTTCAGCCATGTTTATGGTACGGGAAAGATTGTTGTAGCCATACGGGCCCCAGTCATCCTGCAGGGACTTTGTGTAGTCGTTCCAGATTCTAAGCCGTACCCAGTTGACGCCATGCCCGGCAAGTATCCGGAAAACGTCTTTCTGAGTGTTGTCGCTGTCGTACCATTTCTGGCCAAGTTCCTCAAGGGCTTTTACCTCGCTCATGTCAACTCCGCGCATAAATGACTGGTTCACGTCTGCGGCCTGAATTGAATATGAGCTGTAGTCGGAAAGTTCAACGCCAGTCACTTCTCCCGGTTTCACTGCCGCTGACTCGGGAAAGGTAGGGACTGTACAGGAAATCAATGTTGCTGCCGCAAGGCACAGTGAGGCAAGCGCCGTTTTATTTTTTCTAAGGTTCATCTTTTACCTCCGCTCATTCTGGAATTGTGTAGGAGATTCCGTTTTTAAGTTCGTATTTAACGCTTGTGTGGTCAGCATTGTTGTAGGTCACGGAATTGTCCGGGACTGCGTCCACAACAGCAAAACCTTCGCTCCAGCCGAGTGACGCCGCAACAATCACAGTCACTGTGTCGCCGGCATTGATTCCGCTTGTAGCTCCGAGTGGGACTGCGTATTCAATGAAGGAGCCTGATGTGGTGCTTGTCCAGCCTTCGGGTGAATGTGGAACTGATGCGCTTATGTCGGTGTTTGTTCCGGACACAAATGCGTATGCGGAAAATGCTCCGGTCCCGGTATCGCCGCTTCCGGGCTGATGGCTTATGTAGACATTGGGCTGCAGTTTTGTCCGCCCGCTCTTTACACCGAAGTCTTCTGTTTCCGCAGCATGGACATCCGCCTGCGCTCCGTTTCCACCAGTAATGTTTCCGTTTGAGACGAGAACTGTAAGCGGGTTGTTCCAGCTCAGCGCAAGTGAGCCTTCCACGCCGATGTAGAGGTAGTCAGCGTCGCTTGTCATGCTGACTTCTGTTATGTCTGACTCTGTGCTCACATCGTAGCCATAATCGCCGAATGCGCTCTGGTCAGAGGAAGCATCAACTGTTACAAGTGCGCCTTTTTCAGCGGAGAAGTTAATGTCTTTCTTTCCGTCGATTACAACTGCGTGCTCTGAGAATTTGATTGTAATTTCTTTTGTCACCGGATCCCCTGCTCCCAAGGCTGTAATACCGTGAAGTGTAAGCGGAAGAATCACTCCGTCTCCTGAAGGCGGCACTGTGAACTTTGGGCTCAAGGTTATCGTGTTTCCCCTAGTACCTGCGTCGAATGCGTAGCTGTTTCCGTCGCTTGCAGTTCCGCTTACAGTGTATGTCCCGCCAGTAAGTTCAACTGCGGTGTTCACATCCAGTTCAACAACGGAATCCGCGCTGAACCCAACCGTGGAAAAATCCACCGCTGTCGAATTGAACAGAGGCTTGACTACAATGTTCTTTACCTGCAGGGCCGGGATTGGCCGTCCGTTCTGTTTTCCTTCCGCACAGACAAATCCTGCGACCTTGATGTTCATCACAGCACTCCCTGCTGGAACTGTCACGGTGTCGAACATTCTGAGCACGGGACTCATGTCTATCCTGTAACCGGTAAAGTCATCCGTGAACGTTCCGCTCAAGGAAGAAAATGTCTTTGCAGCTGTGCAGCCGTCTGCATCGGTGTACTTGAGTTCAATAGAACCGGACAGGGCACTGAGCGCAACTTTCTTCCCAAAGTTTATCAAAAGACTCTGTCCGTAATAGTCGGGCCCAAGTTTTTCCGCAGTCTGCGACATGTCGTCGGAGGACATTCCGTTGTAGCACCAGACATTCGATGCTATGGAAGCAGTTCCCCTTTCTTCCTCCAAGTTTTTCTGCATCTCGGAACTCAGGGAATTCTGCAGCAGTTCGCATCCGGTAAAGCCAAGCAGCCCAAACAATCCAATAAATATTATTGAAGAAAAGGCGCCAAGTGCAGGCAGAAGAGCTTTTACCCTTTCTGCGAAATTGATTTTATTTTCAACATATAATTCAGCAGATTTCATCCGAACCTCCATTACTGCGCCACAGGGGTGGCTGTTCCAGTGCTTGCGTCAACGACGACGGTAATTTCTCCAGCATCCAAGTCCAGGCTGTTGATATAGAAGTTCTGGTACTTTCCGGAAGTGTTGTCCACTCCGTTGCCCTGTACGGCAGGGTACCAGGTGCGTGTCCAGCTGCCCACAGGAACCAGTGTGAACTGAATGTTCGCAGTGGAAACCGTGACTGAAGCGGATGTTCCTTCTCCAGCCTTAAGACTGAGCATGGAAGAACTGTTGTCCCAACTGTTGAAATTTCCGGGGACTGTGTATGCTCCGTCGTCGGCGGAGGAGAATCCTGTGAACACAAATGTCACCTGCGCAGAATTCTGATTGTGCAGGCCTTCCGCAGATGGGCAGCCTGTGAGCGTTGTGCATAGGACTGCCGCAAAAAACAGCAGCGCCAGTGTTCCGGCAAAAGTCTTTATGTCGGCAAAAAGATTTTTTTTCATTTCACTTCCTCCCTACAGGTTCCAGATAAGGCCGAATCTTATGTAGCTTGACGTGTTGCTGTCGCCGGCAGTGTCATCCAGCGAATTGAGCAGATAGGTGCGGTGAGAAGCTCCATTCTGCGGGTCGTCAGCACGGTACAGGCTGTAGTTGTTGTCTTCGTAAGGATCCATTCCGTAAGTCGCATGTACCCAGAACTTTGGATGTCCGGGAAGCGGCGTCGAATTCACGGCAAAGCCAAGAGCAAGTCCCACTGGCTGGTCTGCCGCAGTCTTTTCCGCATACGACCGCACTACTGCACCCGCGCTTATGGAGTACGTTTCGTTAAAGTCGGCCATAAGCATAAACGAATTGTAGAGGGCGGAATATTTTTTGTTCAGATAGTCCGCGTTGCCAAGAGTTTCGCTTGTGGTGTAATTGCACTTGAGCGCATAGTCAAAGCCCAGCTTCTTGAACACAGGGATGTCCGCGAACACAAGTTCCACACCAGCTTCCTCAAAGTAAGGGAATACAGCTGTTCTGGCAGCGGAGGAATCAGGCTTGTCCAGGGAAAGCACTCCGTATATCCCCGCAGTAAAATCAATTCCAAGCAGATTATTGAAGTCAAAATCTGCATAGGGCTGGTTGCGCAGGGTCCACAGACAGTTTCCTAGTTTTTCAATGTCGCTGAGGACAATTCCTTCGTCCAGACCAAACGAAACAAAATCGTTCACGGTAAAATCAAAGTCAATCTGGGTGGTGGCAGTTCCGGCGTTCACATCGTTGCGGTTAGTAGTGTCGTCGCTTCCCCAAACTGAATCGACATTCTTACCGGCAACGCTCTGCATCACGCTGAGGTTCCACTTGTCCGCATTCCAGCCAAAGCGAAGCGCCCCGGCCATCGCTGACGCACCAAAGCTTATGTTTGTGCCGAAACTTGCAATTCCATGTGCCTCCACAGTGAGCGGCGCAATCGGATTCACCTTCACGTAAGCGGAAAGTGCATTGTCGTTGACTTCGTTGTAGCGGAAAAGTTCGCTGGCGGTGGTCTCGCTTCCAAAAGTAAGGTCTGCCTCCACAAGCGGATTCTTTTCGTCTTCGCCAAACTTGAACGAAAGCAGGTCGTACATTCCATAAGTTCCACGCATCATGCTGAGTCCCGCGACTGCGTTAAAGTGGGCCCTGCCAAAGTGCCGCAGATCGTTTCCAAGATGGATTTCCGTAAAGCCTTTTCCCACATCGTCCCAGCGGTCAATCACGTGGTAGATTCCGTCAAAGTCTATCATGCCGTTAGCCTTGACGCCGCCATATCCAAGCTTGACATCCACCCAGGGAGTTGTAATGGTAAAGCCCATCTTGTTGAACGCACCCACACCCTTGTCGTTTCCGTTGAACAAAAAGCTGAACGGCAGGGTGAAGAGTCCCTGTATGCCGTCTCCCCAAGTAACGGGAGGAACATTCGCCGCATAACTGTTCGCCTGAAAAAGAGTATGGTCAAAATTCCACACGGCAATTTCCGCATCAAGCTGGAACTTTGAACCAAGACTGCCCCAGAACCACCAGTTTGCGTTGGACATGAAATGCGCGTTGTCATACTCATAGCCTTTCTTTTCTCCTGTCGCAAGATCCCGGATAAGAGCCTTGTTGCTTCCCGTGGTTTCTATCCAAATTCCCTGAAGGACTGAAGGCCCCTGGGCTGCAGTTCCTCCCGCAGCAGGAGCAGCTCCCTGTGTAACCGCCTTGGACAAATCCTCGTCCAGCGGAACAATAAAACCGTCGTCCGCAGCCTGAGCATAAAGCCCGGTAGCAAGAGTCAGCACAAAAGCCGAGCACAACGCCGTTATAGTCAAAGTTTTTTTCATCATAACCTCCACCTGTTCCGCGCCTTAGTCCCCAATCTTGATGAACTCTATGTCATCAAAGTTGCCCCAGCAGTCAGGGTTTGTGTCAAGGTAAATTCCTATTATTGCAGTGTTCGCGGTGACAGGCACTTCTATCGTGAACTGATGCCACTCCTGCCATGCAGTGTTTGTGATTTTACTCGTAATCTGGGTGTTCTTTCCGCTGCCGTCATAGTTCGCCGCAAAAAGCCTTATGTTGTTTTCGCCGCCACCGCCCATAGCCCAGACACTCAGTCGATAAGTACCGTTGTCTATGTTCTTGAATTCGCGGCTGAGGATAGAGCGGAACCCGTTTGCAAGCCAGTATTTGTATGTCCATTTACCAGTTCGCGCATTTGACTTGTTGTTTTCCAGGAAGCACGCAGCCCCCGGACCGTTCAGTTTCCACGCGCCTAGTTTGCCGCTTTCAAAAGAGGCATCCTCCACCAGATTCACGATGCTTGTGACGTTCACCTTTGCCACTGGAACAAAGTTTCCTGGATTGTCTCCGGAGATTTTTCCGTTCACATCCACCATGCGGTCGTTTTTTTCCGCAGCCCAGTCGTGGGTCTCCCATGAAACATCCACCAGCCGTTCGGAATCATCTGAGAACACAACTTTCACTTTTGCAGGAAGTGAAGGTGCAAGAGCCGGTTTGGTCTGAACCACAAGTTCTTCTGCAAGCGCATAGGGAGCCGCACCGGAACCAATCCGTGCCGAACCGCCCCATACATTCTCCACTTCGCCCTTGCCGCACACAAGATTCCACACTGCAAGCGAAGGAAGAGCCCTTCCGCCAAAGTCGAACATGGCCTGGTTTTCCCAAGTATTTCCCTCCGTTGCGGAAAGATGCGCACCCGGCACCAGGATTGAATCGGCCTCCCAGTAGAACACACCCACGCCGCCCTTTACTGAAGCCACTGTGTCTATCACATCGCGCACAGCAGTCGCCTGTCCCTGAACAGAAGGAACGTAACCGTGGGCTTCGTCAGAATAAATCATAAACACATTGCCCTGGTCGTCTCCATCCTCCGTTGTAAAAGCGTAGGCAGTCTCAGCAACGAACATCTCCTTGCCATAACGCTTTCCTATATCAACCATGTTGGCCTTGAGTGATTCAAGCGAACCATGCCAGTAATTGTAGTAGCTCATGCCAATCGCATCATAGTCAAGCTTTGACTTTTTGATTTCGTCAAAAATCCAGCGGTACTTTCCGTTGTTTCCGCCGTCAGCAACATGAACCGCAATCTTGATTTTTTCACCGCTGCCCTGAGCCTCGCGCACACCAGCTGACGCACTCTTGAGCAAAGTGGTGAATCCCTTGAAACCGCCAATCTTTACACTGGGATCATCCGACCAAAGCTGACCCACCGGCCACATGAATCCAGAGTCAAGTTCATTTCCAATCTGAACCATATCCGGCCTTGTCCCCTGGTCAATAAAAGCCTGGATACATCCGCGCGTGAATTTCTGCACCGCCGCGTTCAGCTGCTTTTCGTCAAGCCCCTTCCAATCCTGAGGCATATACTGCTTTCCCGGATCAGCCCAAAAGTCGGAATAATGGAAATCCAGCAGGAACTTGAGCCCACAAGCCTTGATGCGCCTTGCAATCTCCAGGTCAACAGCAAGGTCGTTTGCACCGCCGCCCATCGACGCGCCTTTTTTCGCAACAAGCTGTCCGTTCTTGTCGTACACATCATTTTCGTAAGTAGGCTTGTTCCAAAGACGTATACGAATCCAGTTCACGCCGTTGTCCTTAAGAATCTGGAACACATCCTGCTCCTGCCCCTGGGCGTTGTAAAACTTACCACCGGACTTTTCTATCTGATGCACCATGCTGATGTCGACACCGCGCATAAAATCGTCCGTCATCCCCTGGACAGGTTCCACAAAAATCTGCTGTTTTACAGCCTCCGACTCCGGAGCCGGCTTAGCAAACAGCGGAAACGCCACTGCACATAGTCCCGCAGCAACAACCAGCCCCCTTCTCCAAACATTTTTTGACATGTACGCCCCCTTGAACAGCCTAAAAAAGCCTCAAACCGTATAAACGTGAAATCAACTCGCGTTGATTAACTACATCTATTTTCTAACGGAATTCGCTGTCTGTCAAGGAAAATTTTTACAAATTGCAAATTGCAGACACAAAGTGACTGCCGGCCTCGTACTCATGTCATGCCGAACCGCTCATCCCGCAAGCCCCGGTGACATACTTATTCACTTTAACTTTTTCCTCCACATAATTTCCACACATCTTTTTGATATCCTCTGATTAACGATAATAACGTGGAGGAATCTATGGGAAAATATATTGTTACCGGGATGAGCTGCGCTGCATGCCAGGCTCGTGTTGAAAAAGCCGTCAAGGCTGTTCCCGGAGTTGCAAAATGCGAAGTCAGTCTTTTGACCAATTCTATGAAGGTTGAAGGCTCTGCAGATAATTCCGAAATCATAAAAGCTGTAAGCGAAGCTGGTTATGGTGCAAAGTCAATAGATGATTCTGCAAATCAGAATGCAGGAAATGCTGGTAAAAGTGCTTTTTCTGCAGAAGCAGAGGCACTTCAGAATACAGAGACTCCACGCCTGGTCATATTCTTCTGAGGTATATTTCTTTTTAAAATCAAATCTGACTTTCTGATGTCTGATTAAAATAATTTCCATCAGCTTAATTATTGCACAGAAATGAGAATCTCATGCTCAGAAGCTTTACTCCCGGTGGGTAGCTTGGGTGACGATTGTATCCGGGGCAACAGATCTTGTTACCCAGGTATTGCCGCCTATGGTGCTGCCATGGCCTATGACAGTTTCACCGCCAAGAATTGTGGCGTTTGCGTAGATTGTCACGTTGTCTTCGATTGTAGGGTGGCGCTTTCTGTTCATCAGCTCCTTTTTTACGCTGAGAGCACCAAGTGTGACACCCTGGTAAATCTTGACATTATTTCCAATTACGCAGGTTTCACCGATTACCACGCCGGTTCCGTGATCAATAAAGAATCTTTCGCCGATTTTTGCGCCGGGGTTTATGTCAATGCCGGTTTTTCCGTGGGCATACTCTGTCATGATTCTTGGAATGACCGGCACACCGGAAACCGAAAGAAAGTGTGCAAAGCGGTAAATCACTATCGCTTCCAGTCCAGGGTAGGAGACAATCACTTCTTCCGAAGACTTGGCCGCCGGGTCACCTTCGTATGCTGCCTGCACATCCAGACCAATCTTGCGGCGGATTTCAGGCAGTTCCTCTATAAGAGCGCGCGCAGCCTTTTCCGCAAGGCTAAAGCACTGGCTTTTTTCCGTGCACTTGCTTCCTGAAACATAAGTGAGCGCTTTGCGGATTTCCCTGGTAAGCATTGCAATTATGCGGTTCACACGCTGTCCAGTCACAAACCTGAGTGTTTCGTAGTCAATTGATTCTGCATAGCGGTACCCCGGAAACACAAGGCTCTGCAGATCGTGGATGACTTCGATGACATTCTGGCGGTTCGGAAAATTTTCCGCTTCATGCAGGTTGATTCCTCCATATTTGTTGTATGACTCAAGGATTTTTTCTATTGACTGGTCGATTGTCTGCATAATACCTCGCTATCGCCACCAAAGGGCGTCTAAAAAAATAGCGGCACCAAATGGTAACACCACCCGGCACCGCTACCGTCCAGTTTTCTGGACATCGGAGAGAGTTTATCAGCTTATTTACAAGCTATCTTTATAATAGCCGATATTTCCGTTTGTGTCAACTAAATTTTTTTTAGGGGACTTATATTTTTCTGTTATATCTGCGGCCCATTCTGGTGCTAAGGGTGTTCCGGCACTCACTCCCGTTCGGTGCCCGCCTGCGGCGGCCACTGCTGCGCATGCCTCCATACCCTGCCGTGCCTGCTTTGTGCAACTTGTACTACACTAGTAACAGCTAACGCGACCGGCAGCAACTTTTTGTTTACATTTTGTCAAAATTCCTTTCCGTGATTCCTGTGCGTTAAATTGAAACACCGGGCGTTTTATGATACACTTTACGCATGAATGCCGCAAAAATGCGCTTAAAGTGGCTCGACATCGCCATGCCCATTGTTTTCACTGCAGCCATAGTGTTTTCTATACTGGCCGCCAAAAGGAACAAAGGCTCTATCCTTCAACTCCAAGTGCAGGGGCCGTCCGCCAAGTACATCTACCCGCTGAACAGGAACGGCGAATACAAAGTGCCGGGGCTTCTTGGGAATTCCATAATTGTAATCAATGACGGCAAGGCTTTTTTCAAGGATTCTCCCTGCCCTAACAAGACCTGCGTTCACACCGGGACCATAAACCGTAACGGAGACTGGGCGGCATGTCTGCCAAATGATGTGTTTATCCGCATAAGCGGGGCGGATGACGAGGAACTGGACGCCATAGCCCAGTGACACTTTCCGCTGTTTTTGCAGGACTTTTTAGAGGAGATTTCTATGGCCAAGAAAAAAGGAACAATTGTATACAGGTGCTCAAAATGCGGTTACTCACAGCCGGGCTGGCTTGGACGCTGTCCTGAATGCGGTGAGTGGAACAGCCTTGAAGAATGCATTGTAGACCCCAACGCATCCCAGCCTGCACTGATGGCGGACGGCACCGCTGTAAAGGCAAAGCCTGTGCCGATGTCAAGGATTTCACTGCAGGACCAGGGCAGAATCTCCACAGGCAACATGGAATTCGACAGAGTTCTTGGTGGCAGTGACCAGGGCGGCTGGGGAGCCACAAAACGGTCAGCGGTGCTTATAGGCGGCGAACCGGGAATCGGAAAGTCAACACTGCTGATTCAGACTGCCGCAAATGTCCTTAGCCGGAGCAAGGGCGGCAAGAACTCACGTGTCCTCTATGTCTCAGGGGAAGAGTCCGCCTCCCAGATAAAAGGGCGTGCGGTAAGGCTCGGCCTCATGGTGGACTCCCTTGAGATTCTGTGCACACTAAGGCTGGAGGACATACTTGATGCTCTTGACTCACTTAATCCTACACTTGTGATAATCGACTCAATCCAGACTGTCTATTCAGTTCAGGCAGGACTTGTTCCGGGGACAGTGAACCAGCTTAAGTACTGCGCCAATGAGCTTATTTCCTGGGTCAAGGAACGCGATTCCGTGCTGTTTATGACTTGCCATGTCACCAAAGACGGTGTAATTGCCGGCCCCAAGAGCCTTGAGCACATGGTGGACACTGTCATTTCTTTTGAGAGGACAAATGACGAAGTAAGATTCCTCAGGGCCCAGAAAAACCGTTTCGGCTCAATCGACGAGCTTGGCATATTCGAGATGGACAGCGACGGGCTCAAGGCTGTGGAAGACCCAAGCACACTTTTTATCACAAGACGCAAGGGTCAGACTCCTGCCGGAGTGGCGTGCGTCCCGGTGTTTGAGGGAAGCAGGGTCTTTGTGGTGGAAATCCAGGCACTTACTGTACCTGCAAAGGCTTCCATGAACCGTGTTTATTCA
>CAMNHD010000008.1 GCA_946538875.1 uncultured Treponema sp. | reverse complement strand
TGTGGGCTTGTGCATCAGGGCTGCTCGCTCCGCGAAGAGGCTGACAAGGCATTTCTCTGGGGATATGAGATTCAAAAGCAGGCTGACGAAATTGCCTCTCAGATGGCGGCTCTGCAGAAAGAGGGCAGGTCAGAGGCTGTGCAGAAGCTTGCGCTTGAACATTCTGAGCTTCTTGCAAAACTGGAGAATTCCGGCTGGTACCACAGGGAAGGCTCTGCTGAACAGATTCTGATAGGCCTTGGTTTTACCCACAGTGACTTTTCCAAACAGACTGAGGAGTTTTCCGGCGGTTGGCAGATGCGTATTGCTCTTGCCAAGGCTCTGATGTGCGGGCCTGACATTCTGCTTCTTGACGAACCCACGAACTACCTGGACATTGATGCCCGCAACTGGCTTGAGAAATTCCTTGCTGACTTTAAGGGCGGCTTCCTTTTGGTGAGCCATGACCGCTACTTCCTTGACCACACAATCAACGAAGTCTACGAATTGTTCAACGGTGACCTGAAGCGTTATCCTGGCAACTTTTCCCATTACGAGAAGGTACGTGCTGTGGAACTGGAAACCCTTATTGCCCAGTATGAACAGCAGCAGCAGGAAATCCAGCATCTGGAAGACTTTATCCGGCGCTTTGGGGCAAAGGCTACAAAGGCGGCCCAGGCCCAGGAAAGACAGAAGATGCTTGACAAGATTGTCCGCATAGAGATTCCTGAAAGCCTTAAGAAGATTCATTTTACTTTTCCGGAAGCACCTCACTCCGGTCAGCTGGTTGTCACCCTGGACAAAATCTGCAAGTCTTACGGCGGCCCAAATGTCATAAACAACCTGGACTTTGTTCTGGAAAAGGGCGAGCGTCTTGTGGTTGCCGGTCACAACGGTGCTGGTAAGTCCACTTTGCTGAGAATTCTTGCAGGGGTGGACCATGACTTTTGCGGTTCGGTAAAGCTTGGAGCAGGCGTGAGCATCGGTTACTTTTCCCAGGACAGTGCTGAAAAAATCAAGGGCAGCGAAACGATTCTTGACCGTCTTGAGGCTCATTGTCCGCTTGAACTTATTCCAAAGGCCCGTGACATGCTGGGGGCTTTCCTGTTCCGCGGCGACGATGTGTTCAAGAGCATAGATGTGCTGAGCGGTGGTGAAAAAAGCCGTATTGCCCTGCTTGAGCTGCTTCTGCGGCCGGTCAACCTTCTGATTCTTGACGAACCGACCAACCACCTTGACATGCATTCCAAGGACGTGCTCCTTGACGCGCTCAAGGACTTTGGCGGAACTGTGGTCTTTGTAAGCCATGACCGTGGCTTTATTGAAGACCTTGCAACCCGTGTGCTTGAACTTCACGGGGGTAACGGCACTTCCGACGGTACGTACAGGATTTTCCCGGGTGATTACCGTTACTACATGCAGCGTCTTGAGGACGAGGCTGAAGGAATTGTGCAGAGTCCTGCTGCGGTAAAGGCTCAGGAAGTTCAGCAGCCTGTTCAGCAGAGTGTCACCAAGCAGTCTTGGGAAGAGCAGAAAAAGCAGCAGTCAGAGAGGCGCAGAATCGAACGTGAGGTTGAGCGTCTTGAAAAAGAGATTTCCCAGGTTGAGGAGGAAAAGTCCCTGCTTGAATCCCAGATGGCAAATCCTGAGGTGTACTCAAATGGGGCAAAGGCTAAGGCCGTTCAGGAAAAGATTACGGCGCTTGCATCCAGGCTCGATGAACTCAATTCTTTGTGGGAAGAGAATGCGGCCAAGCTGATGTAGGGTGCGGGCTGCGGTTCTACCGGCGGTTTGCGGTGTGGCCGGCAGTCCGTGGATTCGTGCGGCGGGCTGCGGTCAGTGGTGGCGTCAACAATCCACCGCGTTTTCCACAGTCCATGTAAAATCTTAGATTGTGTCCTGGGCACCGTTCCTTACATATTTTTCCAGCTGCACTTCCGCCTGCTTGGCATTGGTGATCACAGAAGGCCCTGCAATACAGCCGCCCTCGCATGCCATAACTTCAATCAAGTTGGGGCAGTCCTTGGGTGTAGGAATTTTTCCGCTGTTAATCATGCCGTAAGCCTTGAGCACTTTGATGCCGCCCTTGTTCAAGCCGTTGATTTTTGCAAGATGCAGAATAGAGTCATCCTTGAGTCTGAGACGGACAGCCTCCGCCACACCGCCCGACTTTGCAAAGTTCCTGCCGCTCGAAGTTGGAATTATCGAGCCAGGCAAAGCCTCAACCTTTGAGACATCAATATTCTTTGCCTCAAATAATGCAGAGATTTCCTCGGCAGAAAGAACATAGTCCACAATGTCGTCGTCAAAAGCCTCGCGCCTTTTTGCAAGACAGGGCCCGATAAAGACAGTCACGTAGTCAGGGTCAGCCTTTTTTGCAATTTCCGCAGTATAGTGCATGGGGCTGCGTGTTTCCGAGACGCATGGGTTCAAGTCAGGAACATGTATGTGCACAGCGCGCACGTAAGCAGAACAGCAGGAAGTGGTCATCATTTTGTCGCCGCGTTCCATTCTCTGCTCAAACTCCCGGGCCTCCTTGTCGGCACAGATATCGGCACCCACCGCAACTTCCCACACCTTGTCAAAGCCGGCCTGCAGCAGAGCCGATTCCAGCTGACCGGGCAGAACCTTGAACTGGGAAGAGATGGAAGGAGCATACATCGCAACAACCTTTCTCTCCTTTTTCATAATCCTTCCGATTACGTCGACAAGCTGGCTCTTGTCCATCATGGCACCAAAGGGACATTCCCTCATACAGTTGCCGCAGAAAATGCACTTGTCGTAATCAATTTTTTCGTGACCGTCCTCGTCCTTGGTAATAGCTCCCACTGGACATGCCTCTTCGCAGGGAACAGGAATCTTTATGATTGCGTAGTAAGGACAGTTCTGCATACAAAGGCCGCAGTTGATACAAGTCTTTTCGTCGATATGCGCATGGCGGTCAACAGTGATAGCCTTTTTGGGACAGTTCACCATGCAGGGGCGTGCGTAGCAGCCCTGGCAGGCATTGGTAACCATGTAGTGCGAGCGTACACAGGCGTTGCAGGCATCGTGCAGAACAGTAAGCATAGGCCAGGTAGGCTTTTCGCGTTTGAGCGCATCCTTAGCGTATGAGCCAAGCGTCCGCTCTTCGTCAACTTCCTCAATCGACCAGCCAAGCCGTGCAATCACCCTCATCCTGAGAATCTCCCGGTCATGGTAAATGCAGCATCTCATAGGGGCACTGTTCCGCGGAGCCATTTCGCGCGGAATAAAGTGAACGCCTTCTTCCAATTTTCCTTCAAGCTGGAGCCGTGCAATGCGCACAAGAATCTCGCGCTTGATGTTCGAGGTATTATTATTAATATTCAACATACAGCCACCGTCCGGGATTGTATCATAAAATTGCAGTTCACACCATAGCAGAGGATTTAAAATCATGGAAAACAATTTAGACCCTATGCAGACACAAAGTGGCTGCCGTCCGTGCGGAAGCACAAACAGAATGTATTTTAATTTGAACGTGCCTGCACCGCTTACGGGCGTTCCAGCCTTCCCTTCCGGTCATTGCCCTCCGGGCAACCGCCTGCGGCGGGGCTTCCATGCCCGCGTATGCTCTATGGCAGGCAAGTGCACCCCATAGATTGTTATTAATAGAAGATTTTGTTATACTTTCACACATGGAACAAGACTCAGTATTTTCTCCGGACGATTCACAGAATGTTTATATACTAGACTCATATGGCCTTATATACAGGGCTTACTATGCTCTCCTATGCCACCCTCTCACGAATACCCAGGGACAGAACATCAGTGCCGTGGTGATATTTTTCCGCAACCTCAAGGCATTGCTCAGTCATTACAAGCCTGGCTACCTTGCCGCTGCGTTCGACAGCCGCACTCCTACCTTCCGCCATGAAATGTACCCTGAATACAAGGCTACAAGGCAGAAGACCCCGGAAGATCTTCATGCTCAGGTCCCGTGGATAGAGGAGATACTTACAGCACTCAAGGTTCCCGTCCTGCGTGTTGACGGTTACGAGGCCGACGACATCATCGCAACTGTTGCCGCCCGCTGTAAAAAGGAAAACCGTGGCTGCCGCATACTCAGTGCCGACAAGGATCTGCTCCAGCTGGTGACGGACACATGCAAGGCAATGCAGCCAGACAAGGCCAACGGTGGCTGGGAAGTGAACTCCAGGGATGAAGTTTTTGCAAAGTGGGGTGTGGGACCAGAAAAGATTCTGGATTATCTTTCCCTTACCGGAGACACTGCCGACAATGTTCCGGGTGTCAGCGGAGTAGGCGACAAGACTGCTCTCAAGCTGCTCAATGAATACGGCTCCCTTGACGGAATCTATGAACATGCTCAGGAAATAAAGGGTGCAATCGGAAACAAAATCCGTGCTGACAAGGAAAACGCCTACTTCTCAAAGAAGCTGATTACACTCTGCGAAACTGTTCCGCTTGACTTTTCGTTTGAAGATTTTAAGACAGACAATCTTGATTTCAACGCGGCCGGGCTTGTGCTCCGGAATTACGGTGCTTCCGCTGTGGCAAAGGCTTTCCTGAATGACGGAAGCAAATCTTCACCCGTTGCACCAGTCGATTCCGTCCCGGAATCCGCTGGAGAGGCTCCTGTTCCGCTCAGAAAAAACAGCGGTGACTACCGCCCTGTGACAGAGCTTTCGGATCTTGTATCCATTGTGGACTCAATACTTTCCGGCGGCAAGTCTGTGGCCTTTGATACAGAGACTGACAGCCTTGACTCGAACCATTCTTCACTTGTGGGCTTCAGCCTCTGCTCCAGGCCGGGTACTGCGGTCTATGTACCTGTGGTTCTGCCCGGAGGAATGTTCGCTTCTCCCACGATCCCCAAGTCAGACTGTATTGCCCAGCTCTCGCGTATTTTTGATTCCCCGGATGCAAGTGTCATTATGCACAACGGCAAATTCGATCTTGAGGTGCTGTATGCCAACGGTTACGACAAGGTGCCAAAGTGCCGCATAATCGACACAATGGTGGCGGCCTGGCTCCTTGACCCTGACGGAATGGGCAAGAGTCCCTACGGTCTTGAATATCTTTCGGAGACAAAGCTTGGCCTCTGCGGCATAGAGTTTTCTGAACTTGTGCCAAAGGGACAGACTTTTGCGGACGTACCTCTGGAAAAGGCCTATCCCTATGGTGCCGAGGACGCGGACTTTACATGGCAGCTTTGGCAGAAGTTCGAGCCTTCGTTTAAAGACGAGAGGCTTTCCAAACTGTTCTATGACATGGAGATGAATGTGCTCCCCATCCTGAGCCGCATGGAAAGGAGGGGAATCCATCTTGACAAAATGGCACTTGCAGACTATTCGGTGGAGCTTGCCGGACAGATTGCGGAAAAGGAAAGGCTTATCTACGATCAGGTGGGGCACGAATTCAACATAGCCAGTCCCAAGCAGCTTCAGACTGTCCTCTTTGAGGAGAGAAAACTTATTCCCGGAAAAAAGACCAAGACAGGCTACAGTACAGACACAGCCGTCCTTGAGGAACTCTGCGAGCGCACTGCCGACCCTCTGCCACGTGCCATACTTGACTACCGCTCCGCGACAAAACTCCAGAGCACTTATGTGGAGGCACTTCCAGTCCTTGCGGACAAGGATTCGCGGATTCATACTTCCTTTATCCAGACGGGAACTGCCACAGGGCGTCTTTCCAGCCGTGACCCCAACCTTCAGAACATTCCTGTGCGTGACGATGCAGGAAGACGCATAAGATCTGCCTTTACAGCGGTTCCGGGAACTGTCCTGATTTCTGCTGACTACGCCCAGATAGAACTTGTTGTGCTTGCCCACTTGTCTGGCGACAAGAATCTTGGTGCTGCCTTTATCAATGGTGTGGATGTCCACAGGTCAACTGCGGCGCTTATCTACGGAATAGAGCCTGAGTCTGTCACTGCCGAGCAGAGACGCTTTGCAAAGACTGTGAACTTTGGTGTCATGTACGGTATGAGCGCTTTCCGTCTTGCAAATGAGCTTGGAATCAGCCGTACCGAAGCCAAGTCATTCATAGACCAGTATTTTGCAACCTATTCAGGAGTGCGCGACTTTATTGCCAGGACTATCCAGGACGCAAGGGAAACTGGTTACGTCCAGACGATAATGGGGCGCAGGAGAGTCATCCGTGGTATCAACAGCAGGAACAAGCTTGAACAGCAGGGTGCCGAGCGCATGGCGGTAAACACTCCTATACAGGGCAGTGCGGCGGATATAGTAAAAAAGGCTATGATTGATGTCCAGAAAGCCATCGACTCTTCGGATGTGCTGTGCGGAAAACTCACTCCTCTGCTTCAGGTACATGACGAGCTTATCTTTGAGTGCGTGGATAATCCTGATACTGTGGAGAAGGCGGTGGACTGTATACGTTCCTGCATGGAGGGGGCTGTGAAACTTAATGTGCCGCTAAGGGTAAGCATCGAGCATGGCAGCAACTGGGGGGAATTCCATTGATTGTCTGTGTCACGGGACCCATGGCGGCCGGTAAGAATCTTGCAAGCGATATCCTTGTGTCGCAAGGCTTTGTCAGTCTTGACGCAGATGCGGAGGTTCACAAAGTCCTTGAATCTCCTGAGATTGTCGCGTCTATAGTAAAGGAGTTCGGGGCATTGGCCTTGGAATGCGGCCTGTCACTTGTTGCGGAAAACGGAAAACTACTGCGCAGGAACCTGGGAGCGCTTATCTTTAAGGATCCGGCGCTTGTGGCCCGTCAGGAAGCTATTGTCTATCCGGCTCTCACTGCAAGGGTCAAGGCCTTTGCGGAGGAAAACCGGGCACGCAGCATTGTGCTGAATGCGGCTGTGCTTTACAAGATACCGGAACTCGTAAAGATGGTTGATTCTGTGCTATATGTGGATGCACCGGTGATTCTCAGGCTCGTCAGGGCCAGAAAGCGTGACTCTGACACTGTGGGGAACATTCTTCGCCGGTTTAGAAATCAGCGGACACTTTTCTCTAAATATAAAGATTCTGTTGCCGATATTCAAAGAGTATGGAATATCGGTAGCAGGCGTCTTTTGGAACGTAAGATTCTGTGTTTCTTGCGGAGGCGTCTTCCCCAGACCGATTAGCAGGGGATAAAAATGGAACAAAAAAGAACTTTATGGATTTTGATTGCATCCGGTGTGTTTTTGTGCGCGGTTGTCGGAACAGCCTTTATTCTGGCGGGACCTGCTTCGGCCAAGAGCGGCAAGGCTGTGGTCGTGTCTAATTCAGCAGATGACGGAAGCTCTATCTGGGTCTCACCGAATTCTACTGCAAAAAAAACTGAGTCCGAAGCGGATAAAATCAACGGGAATATCTATGATGTCGGGGATTTAGTCTCTTCTCCGTCTGTGACAGACGGACTTTCAACTCCGGCAGAGGGACAGACTTCTCTGAATGAACAGGGGGCTGTGGCTTCTTTGGACAAGACAGAGAATAATGCCGCTTCAACAGAGCTTTCCACTGCGGATGCTTCTGTTTCGTCAAGGCCTGTAACAACTGACTCTATTCAGATTACCAGTGCCAACACCAATATCTACACGACCAATACCACAAATGTGTATTCAAGCGAAAACGGTGCTGTCTCAGAAAACGTCCACAATTATGATGTGCTGAGCGATCAGCGTGTCACTGCCAAGAACGATGCCGGAAAGAAGGCTATGGCAGCGGCTGCGGAGGAACGCAGGACAGATAAGGAAGTGTATGCCAAGACCCTGGATGAAAGTCAGTCTTCAAAGAAGGTAGCTTCTGCACCTGCTTCTGCACCTGCTGCTGCACCAAAGACAAGTTCTTCTGCATCAAAGTCAAGTGCGCCTGCAAAGACAAGTTCTTCCGCAAAGAGTTCTGCTTCCACTGCAAAGCCGGCTCAGACACAGACCCGTGTTCCTGACCGCTACTGGGTGCAGGTTGCTTCCTACAGCGAAAAGAACAAGGCTGACGAGGCCCGTGCACTGCTGGACGAAAACAAGATTCAGTGTGAAGTCTTCACTTTTGAAAAGGAGACTGCCGGAAAGCTGTACTACAGGGTACGCGTAGGCCCTTACACCACAAAGGACGAGGCTGCCTACTGGAAAAAACAGATTGACTCTATCGAACTGTTTGCCTCGGCCGGAAGCTATATTGTCAACTCAAGCGCACCTTTGGCAAAGAAATGAAAAAGACCAATGCAATGCGCATCCTGGATGGTGCAAAAATCAAGTACCAGGCCAAGGAATATGATGACGACGGTGAGCATGTGCTTGAGCGTGGTGCGGCGGAACTAACGGCACAAAAACTTGGCATAGAGCCTGCCTCTGTGTTCAAGACTATAGTGATGAGGTCTGAGTCCAAGGAAATACTTGTGTTCTGTCAGAGCGCACTGTATGAGATAAATGTAAAAAAAGCACGTCAGGCGGCCGGTGTAAAGGAAGTGACACCTGTAAAACCAGATGAGCTTCTGGCATTGACCGGTTACGTGCGCGGTGGCTGTTCACCCATCGGCATGAAGCGGCAGTTCCGCACATTCATTGATCAGAGTGTGATGGAGCAGCCTGTAGTGCATATAAGTGCCGGCCAGAGGGGAATGCAGCTGGCGCTTTCTCCCGCCGACCTTGTATCGGTCACAAAAGCTGTGGTCACTGACCTTAAGCTGGAAAGTATGTAAAAAGTAAAAAGCCTGTGGCATCCGTTCGGAAAACCGCAGGCCTTTTTTTGTACGGACTGTAATTTCATGTCCCGGGACTCAAGACTTTCCCGGGGTGCTGTTTACAGAAACTGAAAATCTTCATCACTTTGAAGTCATTGTATAGACACCGTCCCACGGAAGAGTGACCCCGTTCTTGTCGCGGGGGAGACCGTTCGTCAAGAAATTGTCGCAGCGTTCGATCATCTTCTTTTCTGTGGAGATATAATTCTTGTCCTGACTGTCAAAGACATGGTAGCAGCGGTATGCCTCCTCAAAGTATTCCTTTGCTTTCTGGAAGTCATGTAAATCCTTGTTGAGGCCGTTTTCACCACGGTTCCTCATGTACCATTCCATTGCTTTGTTGAAGAGTTCCGACGCTTCAACCTGCTCGGACGGAAGTTCGCTTCTGAGCCCCTGTATGCTGAATATCTGTACAGGTTCGTCAACATTCACAACCCTTACACAGTCAAGTTTCTTGGCCACTAAAAGCCCCTGGTTCTTTCCTGAGTCGGCTTCGCGCCATGTGCTTTCGCTGACCATTATCCATGAGTCGTAGACCTTGTTTGTTCCTTCAAGACGGGAGGCAAGGTTCACGTTGTTGCCCATTATGGTGTAGTTGAGTTTCTTTTCAGTACCCATGTTTCCTACGACCATGTCGCCGGTGTTGACTCCGACCCTGGATTTCAGCAGGAAAGGTGTCTTTGTCACAGGATGAATCGGCAGTTCCTTTTCGTGCTCGGCATTATAGATGTCTTCCGCCTGCTTCATGCGTATACCTGCCACACAGGCGTCAAATGCGTGGTTGGGATTGTCGATTGGAGCGCCAAAGAAGGACACTATTTCGTCGCCGACATATTTGTCTATGGTTCCATGTTCCTTCATGATTGCGTCGGAAAGAGCTCCAAGATAGCCGTTCAGGATATCGACAAGACGTACCGCACCGTGCTGCTCTCCTTCTTCGCGGTTCACGCATTCTGTAAAGCCGGAGAATGTACGCACGTCGCTGAACAGAGCACTTATGTGCTTGTTCACGCCGCCAAGTCCCAGCAGGTCAGGGTTCTTGACAATCTCGCTGACAACTTCCGGGGCAACGTATGCGTCAAAGCCGCGTCTCAGTGTGTTCTTGTCTCTTTCGGTGAGTATAAAACTCATGGCAAGTTCCGCAAGGAAAGTGACTGCCGCTATGACTATGGGGACTATTGCCGGAATGTAAACCTGCCAGAATACCATCAGACAGACGAGTGTGCCGGTTGTGACGGCCAGGTAAATCAGACCGAAGACACTTTTTGAGGCAGGACCTTTCTTTTTGGTGAGCAGTATGACCAGGAGTGCGGAGAAAAAGGCGAGTGCTATTCCCCACCAGACACTTTCGCAGCGGATAAAGTCGCGCTGGAGTATAGTGTTCACCACATTGGCATGGGTACCAAGATTGGCGTAGCGGCGCTGGAAAGGTGTTACACCAAGGTCGGTACTACCGGTTGACGAGTTGCCCACTATGCAGAAGGTTCCCGAAAGATAGGACTTCATGTCGGAAAGATTCTTCAGATATATGTCAACCGCCTGTGCAAGTGTTGACGGAAGTTCCATGTCGCTGAATCCGTCTATTTTCATCAGGGATTCCGCATAGCCCTGGACTCCTGCAAAGAATTCGTTCCTGGCTTCAAAATACCGGTCATAGTCTTCCTGAGAAAGTCCTCCTCCGATGGCAATTCCGTTTTCGTCAAAGCCTTGGCATCTGGAAAGAAGATCCTTCTTTGTTTCAAGAATATCCTGGTATTCTGCGGCAAGAATCTCTGCGTTTGCTATGAATTCCTGCTCGTCAGGAGGTAGTACCGAAAATGCCCCTGACCGGGACCACTGGGCAAGTTCCTTCAGGGCGGAATAGATTTCTTCTTCACCCCAGTCCAGATACTTGAAGGTGTAGACGCCCACGTGCTTGAAACTTTCGCCGTAGAGTGCATGGAGCCAGTTGATCATCATGCGCCCGTGACCGTCCAGCGGAATCTTGATGTCCTGCCGGTCGATAAGTCCGGGAAGTCTTGCGCCTTTGAGGATAAGGCTGTTCCTCTTCCGTTCCAGGGCTGTCACATCCATCAGGCGTATAAGCGGAGCGAAAGCCAGCTGACCGGTGTAGCGACCGCTGTCCTTGTCATAATTGAGGAGTTCCACGCGGCGCCTTGTACCGTCGTGGTCAACAACTACGTTGGTAAAGCCTGCACCTGCAGCACTGGAGATGATTTTCCTGATTGCCGGCGAAAAACCTCTTTCCACACCGTCTCCTTCTTCCCCTGCGGAAAAGATATTCCCCGCATCTACAAGGCCTGAGGGGTCGTTCACATTGTCAAAGAGAAATCTCTGTGCGCTGTAGTCGTGGTCTTCGGGGCTGACTTCTATCTTTACATCCCTCATGTTTATGGTAAGCGATGCGTTTCCAAAGAACTGGATGGCACGGGCCAGGTAGTCGTCAGTATCAATATTTAGATTGTCTGAAATTGATGTGAGCATATCGGATAAAACCGGGTCGATTGTTCCGTATACAAGGTCCTGGGCCGCAGACACGCTTTCGCCCCTTGATATGCTGCCGTCTTCCACAGCCTGGCCAAAGTCCGTGACTGCCTGGGAAATGCTTTCCTCTCCCGATGAGAATTCTTCCATTACCAGACTGTTGATATTGTCAGAGACACTCACGGAAGAGGGAGACAGGTACTCGATATCGAATACCATGTTCTGGGCGCCCAGTTCCTTCATGCGGATAAGGACGTCCGCCAGTATGTCCCGTTTCCACGGCCAGGTGCCCAGTTCGTTAAGGGATATGTCATCTATGTCAACGAGAAGTATGGAAGAGTCGGCCTTTGGTTCCTCTGACCAGGCGAGCATCGTGTCATAGAAACGGTAGTCAAGTTTCTGCCCTATATTGAATAAGGCAAGGAGGCTTCCTACTGCTGTGGTCATAATAAGGATGAAAATATCCAGATTACGTTTAAAAAAGTTGTTTTTTTGTTTTCTTTCCATGACAAATATCATAACACATGATATAATATTTTTCAGAGTATTTCTCATATTTTTTAAGAGGAATTTTGTATGAAAAAAATTACTTTTATTACATTGGTACTGGCGCTTTTTGCTGCAGGCACCGTTACTGCTCAGTCTGCTGACAAAGTGACCCGGATGATTGGTTCTGAACAGGTGACTTTAGGCCAGTTCAGCTATTTCTCTGCATCGGCTTTGGGCCTTGTGGACGATTCTGCCACTGATGAGCAGGCGTTTCAGGCTCTGAAAGACAATGGCTATGTGAAGACCAAGGGAAGCTGTGACTCTCCGATTTCTCTTTCCCAGGCGGCCTTCATCTGTGTAAAAGTTTGGAATATCAGGGGTAGTCTCCTGCTTAAGCTGTTCCCTTCACCCCGTTACGCATTCCGTCAGCTTCAGGCGGAGGGGATTATTTCCACTTCGGCTGATCCTTCAAGGAAAATCAACGGTCACGAGGCACTCAATCTCTTGACGTCATGCATGGATGCCTATGGCGAAAACACTCTTGCCGTGGCAGCCGGACAGGAGTCTGAGGTGCATGATGCAGTTGAGCAGGAAGCTGTGACCCAGCCGGAATCAGGTGACGATGATGCTTCCAGCCTGAAAGATTTTAACCAGGAGTAAAAAGTATGAGAATTGGTGCAAAACTTTACAAAATAAATAAAAAGGCTCTGGGTGCGGCTCTTCTGACTGCCATGGCGCTGTTGAGCCCGGCTTTTGCGTTGGACTTTGGCGGTTCCCTGGACGACAGTACCAAAGTCTCCACCGGTGATTTTTCCACTTTTGCCCTTGACCAGAAGAATAATCTGTCGGCATGGCTGAAGGTTCCGTTCAATAACAGCGGTACCACTTATTTTGCGGCGGAAGGAAAGGCTACCTTTGACTATTCTGCCGGCGACTTTGCAGCTCTTGGATCAGGAACACCGCTTTTTACCCTTGACTTGAGCCTCTTTAAGTTCGCAACCAGCCTGCCTTTGGGAAATGTTTCCCTCAATTTGTCTGCAGGACGCTTTTCTGTGGCCGAGACAAGCGGTGTCGTTTTCAGCCAGGTTTCCGACGGGCTTTACCTGTCCTATGCGGCTCAAAGGTTCAATGTGAGTGCCTATGGCGGATATACGGGGCTCTTGAACTCACAGTACGTCACTATGCTTGATGCAGACAGCTCGACATTTTCCTCTGACGGTACCGCGGTTTATGCCTGTGCCTCACCGTATGTGGTAGTGCTTGGCGGAGTGTCGTTCCCGTATCTGTTCAAGAATCAGACCCTTGGACTGGAGGCGGTGCTGGCGTTCGGGACAAAGGGTGTGGGCGGCAGCAACAGCGGTGACTCCAGACTTTACTTTACGGCGGCGCTCAACGGTCCGATGGCAGGAAGCCTGTTCTACACAGCGAGCACCACTTTGGAACTTGAAAAGTTTTCTGCCCTTGCAAACCTGACCAAGTTCAGCATGACTTATTTCTTTGATGTAAAGGCAGCCAGTCTCGGCTTTGCGGCTGTGTATGCTTCTGGCAGCAACGGTTTCTTAAAGCCGTTTATGGCGCTTACAAGCAATTCTGCCTTGTATGATGCGGCGGGTACTGAATATACCGGCATTGTCAAGGCTGGTGTGAACGGTTCTGTAAAGCCTCTCGAGCAGCTGTACGTTGGCGGTGGTGCAGACCTTGCCTTTGACTGTTCAGACGGTTTTGGATTCAAGGGGTTTCAGTGGAATGCCTCTGTAAAATACCAGCCGTTCTCCGATCTGCAGGTGTCTCTGTCTCTTGACCAGTTTGTGGGTAAGGACAGTTCAAGTAACAATGCCGAACTTACGCTCGGTGCTGTGATTTCTTTCTAAGGAGGAAAACTATGAAAAAACTTACTCAATTTGCAATTGCCTCAGTATTCGCGCTGTGCTCGGCCATGGCTTTTGCCCTGGATGCCAAGGTTGTGTCCGTAAAGGGAAAGGTTGAGGTTCAGAAAAACGGTTCCTGGGTTGAAGTAAAAGCCGGGGATATCCTCAAGAAGGGCGATGTCGTTTCCACAGCGTTCAAGTCCGGGGCTGAGCTTCTTATCAATGACACAAAGCTTTCTCTTGGACCTCTTACCAGAATGGCTGTCGAGCAGCTGGCTTCCAATGCCGCAAAGGATGAGACAAAACTGTATCTGGACAGCGGTTCCGTTTCTGCAAATGTAAAGAAGAGCGGTGGAAAGCGTGTTGACTTTAAGGTTAGTTCCCCGGTTGCCACTGCTTCCGTGCGTGGAACTGACTTTACCATGACGGCTTCCGGTGTTGTCTCTACACGCGAAGGTCTGGTGAGCAAGTCTGCCGGCCGTAAAGCCGCTGTTCTGGCAGACGGTGCAAGTGATTTTGTTCCTGCAGATGGTGATTCCGATGCTCTTACTTCGACAACTGATGTGAGCGGTGAGTTCGGTATCCCGGTATATGCCGGACAGACAAGCACGACTGACGCTGTTACAGGACAGTCATATTCTCCCCAGCAGCAGAAGGAAAGCGCGGCAAGCGGTATGAGCTCAAGCGTCGGAGGACTTTCTTCCACAGAGGGTGTAAGCACTGCATCGAATACTCCTTCGCGCAGACAGCTTCCGTCAGGCGGAAAGAAGACGGGTTCTGTTGTCGTGACAGTTACTTTTGAGGATTGATTACTGACTGAATACTGATATCTATGCCAGTGTTGTGGCAGAGTGTTCCACAGATGTGAAAATCAATTGTGCACGTGCCGGAAGTCTTGGTTCTTAATTGCAAATCCTGAACCAAGACTGGAAGCTCAGTGCATGGTTGATTTTTTTTGTGGGCACAAAGAGGTAAAATATGAATCTTATTTATAAAAAAGAACGTGTTGTTTCCAGTGCTTTTATTGACAGTTCGGTAAAACTTGGAATTGCTCAGGCTGTACTGCTTGTCCAGGATAATCTTACCGAATGCTTTGACATGCTTGGCTGTGACGGTGTGACCTATCTTGATCTGAATGTGTTCTGGGTATTTACAAAAATGCGTATCCGGTTTATCGAGAGACCTGCCTGGCGCGAGACCGTCAGGGCTGAATCGTTTCCGGTGTGCAATGCGGGTTTCCGTACCAATGTGAACACTGCGGTTTACAGGGGTGATAAGCCTGTTCTTCTTGCTAACCAGGAAGCCTGTGTTCTGGACAAGGGCAAGCACAGACCGGTAAAGCTTACGGGGCTGCCTTTTCCTAAGGATGGATTTCCGCCGGCGGTTTTTGAAGAGCCTTTTGAACGCTTTGCGGTGCCTGAGGAGTCTTGGACAGAGGTTTTTACCCATGTCATCAGGTCTCAGAACATTGATATGTCCGGCCACATGAACAACAATGAGTATATAAAGACAGCCCTTGATGTGTTCCCGAATGATTTTCTTCTTGCACATGAACCTCTTGAACTGGAAGTGCATTTTCTTGGCGAAAGCAGGGAAGGGCAGACGCTTAGTGTATGCAGGGCAGATTTGAACGGAGCACTTGGTTCTTACGTAAAAATCGCTGAAAGTGGCAGGCCTGTTTTTGAAATGAAGATTGTCTTTGCAGAGTGAACCAGCCGTGCGGCCCGGTATGGAGCCATGAAAGGGGCTGTCTGATTGAACTTTGCCCTGGTGGTATGCCGTGCTTGTGTCTGAGCCGCGTGGTCTGTTTTCCCTTGAGTTATTGGACAGCCCCCGAGCGGACAGCGAGTGGCGGAACGCCGGTGCGTAGGTGCAGGGACTGTTTTTTTTAAGGGGAAGTTTTTTTGTTCAAAGTGAGGACGCCGCAGAAAAGGCGGTTGACATTATTTTGACATTTTGACATAATTTGTCATAAAGAGGTACCTATGGCAAAGAAATATGCTTTTTTGTTCCCCGGTCAGGGTGCACAGGCCCCCGGAATGGTTAAGGATGTGGCGGAAAAATTTCCAGCTGCCCAAAAGGTGATTGATGAAGTTTCTTCTATTATAAATGTTGACATGAAGGCTTTGATGTGGGATTCAGATGCCCAGGCTCTGAGCCGCAGCGACAACAGCCAGATTGCGATTA
>CAMNHD010000007.1 GCA_946538875.1 uncultured Treponema sp. | reverse complement strand
GGGACGGTAAAAATTATACCAAGTGTTCCCAGAACCCTGTAATCGATTCATCCCTTTTGCCGGAAGGTGCCAGTAAAAATGATTTTCGTGACCCAAAAATCTGGACTCTTTCTGACGGAAGATATTGCTGTGCCGTTGCAAACAGGGCTGCTGACGGTAGCGGACAAATTCTGCTTTTTACTTCATCTGATGCCATTCACTGGACATACTGGAAAGCACTTGCACAAAACCAAAAACGCTATGGAACCATGTGGGAGTGCCCTGACTTTTTTCCTTTGGGTGAAAAGTATGTGCTTCTGCTGAGTCCGCAGGATATGATTAAAGACGGCGAGTTTAATCCGGGAAACGGTACTCTCTGCATAATCGGAAACTTTGACGAAAAAAGCGGAAACTTTACGGAAGAATCTGTTCATGCGGTAGACTCTGGAATTGATTTTTATGCTGAACAAACTGTACTTACTCCAGACGGTCGCCGTGTAATGATTGGCTGGATGCAGAACTGGGATGACGGTGGTATTCGTGAAAACGGTTCTCCCTGGGCAGGTATGATGTCTTTACCAAGAGAATTGTTTATTAAAAATGGACGCTTATGGCAGAAACCTGCAGGAGAGTTTACTGCACTCAGAGAAAATAAAGTTTCGTATTGTGATGTAAAACTTTCCGACATTAATCTTTCACTTGACGGAATAGAAGGTCGGGTCTGTGATATTGAACTTAACCTCAGACCAGATGAAGACAGCGATTTATTTTCCATGCGTGTGGCAGAGTCGGGAAATCAGTTCACAGAAATTATTTATCGGGTAAAGGAACATACGCTTTCGGTAGACAGGAGTCATTCTGGTTCACGAAGAGCCCTGCTTCATTCTCGTGAATGTAAACTGCTCGGTGTTTCAAGAAATCTTGCTTTGCGTATTGTGCTTGACCGGAACAGTCTTGAGATTTTTATAAACGGAGGAGAGCAGACAATGAGTCTTGCCCTTTATACAGACCCCTCTGCAAAAAATATTTCCTTCCGTGCAAAGGGAGACTTCGTAATGGATGTTACGGAGTGGACTCTCTGTTCAGACAACTGACTTGTGCAAAGCCACTCTTTGGTATATACTGACAAAAATTCCAAGGGGGAATGTATGCTTACTGGCAGGCACCTGATTGAGCCGGGTGATTTGAGTGTTAATGAAATAAATGAGATTTGTTCTCTTGCAGAGCAGATTATTGTAGACCCTGTTTCTTTTCAAGATGTGTGTCGCGGGAAAATTCTTGCGACACTTTTTTTTGAGCCAAGTACCAGAACCCGCCTGAGTTTTGAGGCAGCCATGCTTCATCTGGGTGGAACTGTGGAAGGTTTTGCAGATGCCAGTTATACTTCCAGCACAAAGGGAGAGACTCTGGCAGATACTATCCGCGTGGTTTCCAGTTACGTGGATGTGATTGCCATGCGCAGTCCCAAAGAAGGTGCGGCTCTTCTTGCAAGTAAGTATAGTGCCTGTCCTGTGATTAATGCAGGTGACGGCGGACACTACCACCCCACACAGACTCTTACTGACATGGTAACAATCCGTGGCTTAAAAGGTACTCTGGAAGGACACACAATCGGTTTCTGCGGAGACCTTAAGTTTGGCCGTACGGTGCATTCTCTTGCAAAAGCCATGTGCCTTTACCCCAACAATAAGTTTGTTTTTATCAGCCCCAAAGAACTGGAGCTTCCTGAGTATTATGTTAAGAGTGTTCTTGCTCCCGCAGGTGTGGAGTATACGACTGCAGAGCGGCTTGAGAGTGTTATTGGAGACATTGATATTCTTTACATGACCCGCGTGCAGAAAGAGAGGTTCTTTAACGAACAGGATTATATCCGCTTAAAGGACAGCTATATTCTTGACCGTGCAAAAATGAAGCTTGCAAAGAGTGATATGATTGTGCTGCATCCTCTGCCCCGTGTAAATGAAATTGCTCCGGAAGTGGATGATGATCCCCGCGCCGCATACTTTAAGCAGGTGAAGTACGGTATGTATGCCCGTATGGCACTTATGGCAAAACTTACCGGCTGTCTGTAAAAAAATCTTTTAGTCCTTTTCCCTCATGGTGTAATCTTTGTCTTCGTCGATTAAGTGAATCATGAGGCGGGCATAGTAAGGGTCAAACTGTGTGCCTATTCCTTTTTCCAGTTCTGATTTTACTTTTTCCTGGGGAAGGGGGGCACGGTAACTGCGCTTAGAGGTCATTGCATCGTAGGCGTCTGCAACTGCAATGATTCTTGCAATTTCTGGAATGTTTGTTCCTGAGAGTCCTTCGGGGTATCCCTTTCCGTCAAAGCGCTCGTGATGGTAGTGGGCACCTATGCTCAGGTAGGGGGAAGAGCTGATTTTTTCCAGAATCTGTTTTCCGATTACCGGGTGATTTTTTATTTCACTGTATTCTTCTTCGCTTAGTTTTCCTTCTTTGTTGATTATTCTTCCGGGTACACCAATTTTTCCTACATCATGCAGTAGGGCTGCAAAATAAACCTGTTCACATTCTCTTGGACTTTTGCCCGTTAGCTGTGCGATTCTTTTTGAATATTCTGCAACTCGGGAAGAGTGACCGTGGGTGTATTTGTCTTTTGCATCAATGGCGTTTACAAGGGCTTCGGCAGTCTGTTCAAACATGTCGTGAAGTTTTTTCTGTTCATCCTGCAGGTAGTTAAGCTGAATGCGGTTTGCCCTGTCTACAGTGTTGTTCATGTCTATGAGGACAAAGACGTAGAGCATGAGTACTACCGTTACGATGGTTATGTTTGTGAGTGAAAGTCCGTAGGCAAAAATCTGTATGGGGGTTGCAACTACCGGGAGAATGGTAAAGAGCACCAGCATTATGCGGATTGTTTTGTTAAGGCGGCTGTAGTACTGGATAATCACCCATAACTGCATTGCATACACAAGAAGGGGAAAGACAAAACTCAGAAGATAGGTATTTGACCTGTGATAGCGGTTCATTTCGTCAAAGACGTAATAGAGACCGGTGAATTGTGAAATTACAATCAGCAGCATTCCAAGAATTGCACTTATTGCGGCAACCCACAGACGCCTTGGAACAGTCAGCAGGTGTCCTTCGTGAGTGACAAGGTCTATGAGGTAAAAGTTGAACATAAAAAGTTCAAAGAGTGTGAGGAAGAAAACAGAGAAGTTTGTAATGCGAACCATCCACCAGCCCATTGAACTTGTGTTTCCTCGGAAAATGTAGGCATAGCGGTCGTTTATGAGAAGCAGGGCGGCAGACAATTCCATGAGTATAAGAATTATCTTACGGGTGCGAGAAAGTGGCTTTGTAATAAGGATGAACAAAACCTGAGCCAGGCAGATACCCACTAACGCGAGCATTATGTCCATCTGGAAATGCTGAAGGAATTCCATTCTTCTATTATACAACCAAAAGTTGGAAATAAAAAGTTTAAATTTTGGGTGAAATATTCCCTGAATGTTCGGGATTTTTGGTTAAATCTGTATAATATAAGAAATTATTGATGATATGGGTTTATGGTTATTGAAAAGTTAATAGAGTATCAGGTGTTTAAAATTACGGTGCTGCTTAAGGATGAGTTTTCTTTGGATGCGGAAAATATCCAGCGACACTGTAAAACAAACTTCCCAAGTAAAAACAAAAACTCCCAAGTAGATGTTTCTGGAGAATAAAAAGAGAGAATTTCGAAATTAGAAAAAAAAGTGAAAATACAACAAAAAGCAGAAAAAAAATGCCATTTTGAAAAAAAGTTTTGACAACATAAAAAAATTGATGTTAAATGAAATAATAAAAAGTAGTTGAATTTCGGGTTCAGTCAAAAAAGAAAACGGAAAAAGTGATGGAAAAGTCAGGCATCCTCTCAGCGGTAGTATTGGCGGTGTATGCATCGAGCATGGTTCCTGTAAGTGTGTTTGCTAGGGAGTCTCAGGTAAAGACAGAAGAGTTTATTGTCCTTGAAAGGGAGAGTGAACTGATTACAAAGAAAGACGGAGGCGTAATCCGTCTAGGCGATGCTGAAATAACGATTCCAGCAGGAGCAGTACGCAAGGATATGGAAATATCCATTTCCAAACTTCCAAGAACGATGCCTCTTGAAGGCGGCATGGGAAATGCAACGACGGGATCAAAGGGATACCGTTTTGAACCCAAGGGAACGAAATTCAGAAAGGCAGCAACAATCCGCATGGGATTTGATCCTGCCCTTGCAGACAATGAAACTGCGATAAGCAATCTGTACACATTCTTCTACAATACAAAAACAGAAAGATGGGAAGCTCTCCCAAGGGTTGAAGTTGATCGTGAGAACTGTTGCGTTGTAAGTGAGACAACGCACTTTACGGATATGATAAACGCAACGCTGTCGGAACCGGAAAGTACACAGGCTGTAAATCTGGATATAAATTCGATAAAAAATCTGGAGGCAGCAAATCCGCTTTCCGGTTATGCAAAGGTGGAAGGATTTGAAGCATCGCCAAACGGATCAGCATCCTTCTCGATAGCATTAGACGTACCTGGCGGAAGAAACGGAATGAAACCGTCCGTAGCCCTTCAGTATTCAAGTGATGGAGGAAGCGAAGAGGCCGGAAAAGGATTTACACTTTCATGTGCGGGCACAGTTACGATAGATACGCGATGGGGCCTTCCTTCTTACACGTTTGAAGGTGACCGTGAAAACTATATGTTTAACGGAGAAAGGCTTCACTATGAAGAAGCAAAATCAACGTCATCAGTAGCAGTCTTCAGGTGTGAGTCACAAAAAAGGTATGAAAAAATCTGTGCAATACTGGGAACTTCAACGGATGGAAGTAAATTCGTAAATTACTGGACAGTAACCGACAGAAACGGTCGTACCGATGTTTATGGAAATTCTTCGACAAGCAGCAACTCCTGGACCGGACTTTCAGAAAGTAAAAAATACGAGTGGAAGCAGTGCAAAACCAGCGATGTATATGGAAACTCGATTCTGTATTCGTATGAAAAGATTGACGGTACATCATATCTTTCTTCGGCAAAGTATACGATGTATCAGGGAAAAAATGGGCCGTACGAAGTAAAATTCAATCTGACGAATAGTGACCGCCCGGATACAAGGACAAGTGCAAGAGGAAAATTCTTAAGCAGACAGTCAAGGCTTTATGAAAGCGTTGAGATGCAGTATAACGGCAATACAGTCTGGGCATACAACTTCAATTACACTACGAATTATTTTGGAAAGACAATCCTTGAAAGTCTCGAGAAAAACCGCTTGGACAGGAATGCAAAAGAAGACGCAAAGAATTTCTGGAAATTTAATTTCCTCTATCAGGATGTTGAGTACAGTGAGAATGGAGATGGAATTGACGGATTTTCTGAGGCACAGCAATTCAGTCTGCCAAAAGTAAACGATTCTTATGCACTCGGAACTTCCGGTTCCAGTGGCGGAGGAGCCAACATAACTACGGCAGTAGAATTTTTTGTATGGGTACCATTTGTTGGAAAAGTTAGTGTAGCTTCATTGTCGGCAACAGCCGGATATAATCAGACTACATCAAGAACTTCTTCAGAACTCATAGATATGAACGGTGATGGTATACCGGATATGGTATGGCAGGATAACTTAGGAAATATCTGGTACCGGGCAAAGGATAGGGACGGAAAATTCCTTGGGACAAACTGCTGCATGGGAAGTGTAGGCTCTGCCTTAGATGAAGCGAAGGAGCAGACAACTTCCATAGGTGTTTCTGGAAATTTTGCAATGGTAAGTGCCGGAGCAAATTTTCAGTTTTCATCAACATCATCACGCGGACAATTTATGGATGTTGACGGAGACGGACTTACAGACTTTGTTGTTTCCGGACAGAAATACTACCATAAAAATACTGGAGGCAGTTTCGTAAACTGTAATTGGGCATCAGTATCTTCAGGGGAAATTGAATCAGAAGAATTCAAGAAAAACAGTGCGACATATTCAATGATATACAGTATGCAGGATCTTCTTCTTGCATGGACTCCGAAATATGATGGAAGTGTATCATTTGAAAATGCATTCAGATTGGAGGAGGAAGGAACTGCAACACCAAGACTGTACAGACTCGATGGAAATGGAAATTTTCAGGAATTGGACTGGAAGTCTGTTGCAGAAGCAGAAAAAGAGGATACTTTTTATTTTCTTGCATCATCAGAAGGAAACAATGAACGTTATACTGTAGACTGGAATATAATTCCGTCTTATACAAAAATTCGTCCTTTTTCGGCTCTTGATCAAAGCGGGTATCTAAAGCCGGAGCAGACTCTTTCAAGTGAGAACTATAATACTGAGCTTGAAAGTCTATATGAATTAAACGAGGATTCAGAGGAATATAAACTTAAGGAAGACTGGAAGTTTTTCCTTACGGATTCAAATATTGCCTGTCTGGTAGGTGAAGGAAATTTTGTGCCGCCTAAAGAAATTGAAGGCACTTCATTCAGATCAATCCTTGAATGCGGTACAGCGCAGAAATCCTTTAGGATTCCGGAGTATGAATATCTGGATTCTGACGGAAGTCTTAAAAAATCTGGCGGAACAACTGAATTGTGTCCGGAATGGCAGGCTCTCATATCATTCTATAAATATGACGGTTTCAACGATGTTTATATAAGAAATGAACAGGCTCCAAATCTCTTTGACGAAACAGGCAATGCCTTCTCTCCTGAAGACTATATTGTTTCAAAGGCCAGTGAATTGGGAAAAAAAGACAGAATCCGTCTGGTGAAGGCAGAACTTCCCGGAACAGGAGAATATCACTGTGTTGAAAACAGTTCTTCCAGTCGGTACATGTATTCAGAAGTTTTTGAAACCGGGCTTGAGGGAATAGCAGATACATTACTTGAAGGCGTTTATGTAGATGTTTCTGCTCAGGATAAAATAACAACACAGGAAGACGTAACGAATGCTGTTTATGTTACTGAATATATTGATAAGAAAGCTCTTCCTGAAAAAATAGAAAAGACTCTGTTTGAAGAAAGATTTGAAGATTCAGAAGAAATGAAATCTGCATATGCCCTTGATTCAGATGAGAAATATTATGAAAAAACGGAAATAACTGATGAAGATACTGTTGAATTGCTTGTAGGAATTTTCAGAGAATCTGGAATACAGGTATTTGGCAAGAAGAGGCAGTACCTTAAATACAGTTCTGATACACTGGCAAATGTAACTGACAGCTCAATAATCTATTCTGTCATGGAAAATGGTGTCATCAGAGATTTTTCATATGAGTGTGGTGTGGCAGATCTAGAATCTTCGTATTCGACAGAAGACATGAGAAACAATTCTGCAAACCGTTTTTCGGGAATATCTCTTACTGAAGAAAATACCGTATACAGGAGTTCTTTACAGGGTGGAAAGAATGGATGGTACTGTGGACTCTGGACGGATGTCTATGAATTTTCTCCAAGCCTGATAGGGGCAGTAAACACAACAAAGCTTACGATAAAATCAAATCAGGGAGACACACAAACTGTGGCACCAGCCTACAGCTATGGTCTGAGTGCAAAAGAAGTTGGTGGTGAAGAAATCCTATGCGGAGAAACAACAGAAGAAACGGAAACAAAGCTTAACAGTCAGCTTCAGAACGTAACAGAAGTTGTAACCTATATGGCAAAGTATAAAGCCGGTCATTATGAATCAGAGCGCTTAGGCGGCACTGGATGGGACAGGTTACCGCGCACCGCTGGAGGTCTGACAGGAAATGCACCTTCTGACATCAGGTCAAGCAGGACAAACAGCTGGGATGTAAATGGAGGGGTTACGCTTCCTTTTGTTTCGGCAAATATCGGATACAACAGTGGAGACAGCTGGCAGTATCAGGGAATGATGGATATAGACGGAGATTCAAGGCCTGATCTGATGACATTCGGAGATGGAAATGATTCTACTTCATTTTCATATATGCCGGGAAGTGGAAACGGTTTTACATCTCCGAAGTCAAGTTCGACCGGAATGCTTTCGGCCGTAACTCAAAATAAATTCAGTGGCGTTAATATCGGAGTTGGAAAGGGAGGTTCTCAGCCGGAGATAGCACCATCAGGAAAACTCAAACAGATCCATCTTGAACCTGCACCAGAAAGTAGCGGCGGAATAAGCGGCAGTGTAAGCGCAGGAATCTCAGCAAGCGTTGCAGAAAACCGAACGAATTCAATGTTCGCGGACATGAATGGTGACGGACTGCCAGATCAGGTGTCCAGAACCGAGCAGTCGAATTTCTTTGTAGCCCTAAATCTTGGGGACGGAAAGTTTGCAGAACCTGTTTCATGGGGTGGAGAAAACTGTTATGTAAACATTTTTGATAATGACAACTTATCTTCCTCAGGACTTTCGGATTATCTGATGCCAAAGACAGGAGGAATATCATCGTCAGGAAGCGGAAATGTTGGAGGAAACCTGTCTCTTGGTGTAAGTACGTCTGTTGTAGGCGGAGGTGTTGCAGGAAACCTTTCGGCGTCCATAAATCAGACATACGGAACTCTAAGCGACATAAACGGAGACGGACTTGCAGATTATGTCTGTAAGGGGAAGAACGACGGATACTTTACTGTCTGGTATAATACAGGAACAGGATTCAGTTCTAATGCCGTAAAGATATACAGACCTGACTGGAGGGCACAGGAATTCCAGAAGGCTGTCATTAATCAGCTTAATGAATTTATTTCCGGAATAGGGGTAAAGACAGGACTTGATGATGATATCATAAATGTATTCAGGATTAATCCTCAGCAACTAGTGGATAACAATCCTGTCAGCGGATATATTAATCCGTTTGCAATGGAAGATGTCATTGATTATTCAACAGGAATAAGTGTAGGTGTAAGCGGAAACTTATATGTAAGCATTCCTGTATGGCTTGTCCACATAACGATAGCTACCGCAGGCAGGATTCAGTTCAGCTGGAATTCATCCTCAGTAAAGTTTACTGACTTTGATGGAGACGGACTCCCGGATCACATTGCTCAGATTGCAGGAACAGAGTTTGCACAGGTCAAGAAAAACATCCTCGGCAAGGTTGGACTCCTAAAGGGAATAGAACTGCCACAGGGAGGAACCTATTCGATAACCTATGCAGACGCTGGAAACACCGTTGACATGCCTGGCCACCGTTACGTCTTTGATTCAATAACATATACAGATGGAAGTTCAAGAGACGGTTACATTTCACTAAATAACGGAATCGGAAGCTATAAGACAAGGTTCAGTTATGGGGACGGAAAGTACAGCAGAAGCGAGAAGGAATTCTATGGATTTAGTACAGTCAGAACAATCAATGCAGATGACAGTTATTCAGAGAGTTCCTACAGTAATGAAGAGGGCGAATATTATAAGAAGGGTATGCTCGAGAGGCAGGATGTATTTACATCTTCAGGAGTCCTTGTGCAGTCATCTGAATATGTCATCGACTCATATCCGTATGCCCGCGTAACAAGTGAAAGCCTTACAAAATATGATTCATCTGGAAGCGGTGGAAAGATGATGCTCCAGACGGATTACAGTTCATTTGATTCCTATGGAAATATCCTCTCGTATACGGAAGATTCAGGAAAAAGCGGAGGAAAGGTCTCCGTAAACCTTACATACTACAATGATGACTCTCTGTATCTGCATAATCATCCGGCATCGATTGCCGTCTATGATGAGGAAGGAAAGCTTCTGAGGCTCAGAAAGGGCAGATATACGAAAGGGTCTCTTACATCGCTTTACAGGTATTATGGAAGTTCCTCATATTCTGCGACAAGCATAGCTTATGACAAGTATGGTAACATTGCTAAGGTGACAGATCCTCGTGGCGCATATCTCATGTATGAGTATGATTCTACCGGACAGTACGTCAAGAAAGTTTATCGCGGCGGAACCTCATATAGCGGAGGAGCCTACGAGAGTTCCATAGACTGGGATGTATCAAGGGGACTTAAAACCAGTGAGACCGATGAGAACGGAAATACCATGACATATAAATATGATGACATGGGACGTCTCATTAAGGTGTTCAGCCCATATGACGATCTTAAGGGAACTCCGGCTGTAGAGTATGTATATCATGATGACCAAGGATCTTTCTTCTGGACGGAAACCTACAACAAGGTATCATTTGATGCAGATGATGCTGAGAGGATGGTCACTGTGGTTCAGGCCGATGGAATGGGAAGGACCATAAGGACTGCCAAATATGGTGAGAAGACTGATAAATCTGGCAATCACACTGCAGGCTGGAATGTCAGTGGTGCATTCCGCTATGATTTAAAGGGACGTGCGGTAGAAGAAGGACAGACAGTATTTTCAAATGCAGCTACGGCAGAGAAACTTGTTCTGCAGGTTCCAGAGATGCAGAGGGCAACGGTAAAGGAATACGATGACCTTGACCGTGTCATAAAGACAACACTCCCTGATGGAAGCGAGCAGCTTTCATCCTATGGAATAGCAGGCGGAATTTCATATGTAGAAACGACAGATCCGGAAGGAAACATCAGCAGGACTTGCTCAGATGCAAGAGGAAATATAGTTTCTGTAATCAGATACGATGCCAATGGAACAGAACTTACCCGTGCAGACTATGAATACAATGTTTTGGGAGAGATGCTTTGTGCCTATGATGCACAGAAGAATCCGATAACCGTAGAGTACGACATGCTGGGTCGACGTACGGCTCTCGAAAGTTCTGACAGTGGAAGAAGAGAATTTGCCTATGATGAGAGTGGAAATGTAATTGCAGAGACGAACAGTGTCCTCAGAGAAAATAATGAGTACATATACTACACTTATGATGGACTTAACAGGCTTACGTACATAGACTATCCAGACAGTACTGATACTGCATACTGGTATGGTGAGCCAGGGGCAGGAAACAACGGTGCCGGAAAGATTGTTCGCCTTACTGATGAGACTGGAATGACTGTAAGAAGCTATGGGCTTCTTGGAGAAGTTGTTGAAGAAAGCCGCACAATCGGTGATTACACTCAGATTTATTATAATGAACACAATCACACATGGAACAGATGGCTTGATTCATTGTTTGGAATGATAGGAAGCACATACAGCTTCTTGAGTCCATGGTGGTCATGGGGAAACAGCCACTGGCACGGAAGTTATGGACATCATCATACCTGGTATGATGAGTCATCTCCTGATTATTCAGGAGCCACATACTCAGACGGCGCATATACAAGTACGATGAGCTATACCAGCGACTATCTTGGACGCATGGCCTACATAACCTATCCAGATGGAGAAACAATAAGCTACACTTATGACCGCGGAGGTCAGGTAACCGGTGTCTCAGGAACCAGAAATGGCAGTGAAACTGTTTATGTGGCGGACATTGGCTATGATGAATATGGTCAGAGAAGTTACATAAAGTATGGCAACGGTGTCGAGACAAGCTATGAGTATGATGAGAACCGCAGATGGCTTTCTGGCATAGATACTACTGATGCAAACGGAAGAATCCTGCAAGGAATGACATACAGCTTTGACAAAGTCGGAAATGTAGCCAGCTATAAGAATGCTGCTTCTAACTATACGACAAGCCAGAGCTATTCATACGACGGACTATATCAGCTTACTGGTGCAAAGGGAACGACTTCCTATAATCCTGATTGGAGCTACTCCCGTGACCGTGAAGACCCTGCACCCTATACCAGTACTTATGAGCAGACATGGCGCTTTGACAACATAGGCAACATGAAGAGCAAGTACAGTGCAACAAAGGATAATGGGCTTAGGCACGGCTCAAGTGATCTTGATTACAGTTTCCAGTATCACTACCTTGCAGGCTATGCACATCGTACTGAGCGCGCAGACAACATGTATTATACCTATGACGCTAATGGAAACATAACGAGTGAGAGACGCGACAGGGCATCAACGCTTGCAGAACTTAAACGAGACATAGAAAAGGCAGATGACATCTACACCCTCAATTATGGAATTGCTCTGGACAATCAGCCTTCCGTGGAGACTGAGGAATACAGCAGAACGTATATCTGGAATGAACGTAACCTCCTTAAGTACAGTGTAGAAGGCAGCCTTGTAGTAAGCTACAGGTATGGAGAGGATGGACAGAGAGCAATAAAGAGCAGCGTAGAGGGGGAAACCCTTTACTTTAATAATCTCTGGCAGATGAGCTCGACAGTTCTTGGATGGAGACAGAGCAAGCACATTTACGTTGGAGGTACCCGCATTGCAACAAAGAACAACTGGTGGAATGATGAGACGACGGAATATGAGCAGTACAATACCTACTGGTACCATGCAGACCATCTCGGAAGTGCCCAGCTTGTCTCTGACTATGCAGGAAAGGAATACGAGCGAATAGAATACACTCCGTATGGAGAACTGTGGATAGAAAAGGTAAGGAACGGATTTGAGGCCTTGCCTTTGCGCTTTACCGGAAAAGAGATGGACAGCGAGACCGGGTTGTACTATTATGGTGCACGATACCTGGATCCTAAGTACTCCAGATGGCTCTCTACAGATCCGGCTCTTGGTGATTACATACCGGGTGCCCCTATAAATGACGAAGTTCGCAAACAGAACCAGAACCTGCCTGGTATGGGTGGTGTGTTTAACACAATAAATGCGAGTTTATACCACTACGCGGGGAATAACCCTGTTAAGTACACAGATCCTACGGGTAATGAACTTGCAATAGGTGCTGCTGCCGGTATAGTTTTCTTAACCGCAGCTTTTGTAATATCAGTACAAACATACTTACAGACTCCTGCAGGTCAGAAAGGACTTGAAGCTTTAGGAACCGCAATAACAGCAGGTGTTGATGGTGCCTGTAATGTTGTGACAAATATTGTTTCATCTGTTACATCTAAAACAGCTGAAAAAAATAAGAATGATGGAGTGACGATGTATCACTATTCGGATACTCCACCAAGTCAGTTTAAGGGTGCCTTAAGGCCTGATTCTTATATTAGTCCTGATAAATATGCAAAAGGTAGTGAAGCTCGTGAAAAATTAGCTATTCCTCGAAAGGACGATGGGTCAGAAAAGAGTATTAAATATAGATACTATGTTAAAGTTAAGCCTGGTGAATACAGACCAGCCGAGAATTCTATACCTGGAACAAATACAGTAGCCGAATTAGATGGTAAAAAAGGTGGTGGGACTGAATTTAAGACAAATGTTCCATTAGTTCCATATAAATGTGAGGTTATTCCAGAATGAAATATATATATAGTCCCGAATCTTATTTCCCTTTGTTAAAATCTGATTGGCATCAAGAACATAATCTTTTTAGACAAGAAGATTATCCAGATCGTATAGCACTTGGTGGTGTTTATGAATCTATACGAGAGGATGGAGAATTTATCTATACAGAAAAAAACGGAAAGATTTTAAGAAGTAGAATGATACCATATGAAGAAGGGAAATATTCATTTATAGTTGGTCAATATGTTGTATTTAATCCAATTTGTAGTGATTTAGAAATAAAATCTCTTACTTATAATGATAACTTAATCATAGGAAATAAATATTTGATTAAAAGGGTTATTAATTCATTTTACCTTCAATTAATTAATGAGCATGGAGATATAACTAATCCAATTCGTTTTTGTGATGTAAAACCTGTTTTATAATTAATCAAAAATCTTCAGGTTTGCCGAATTCATGGGGATTTGGAAGTGTTGGTGGTGGTGTTTGGAAAACAGGAACTGTAGTACTTCCGGTTTACAGGAAGGAGAGATAAATATGTTTAATTTGTTTAAAAAGCATATAGTCTATATAGCTATTATGTTTGTGATATTAGAATTAGTTTCCTGTATTGTTAATACTATAGGTATTGAATGTATTTTTGGCTTTTTACTTTCTCTTGGTTTTGCAGTTTTGTTTTTTTCCTTAGAGTGTAAAGTTTTTAATAAAGGTTGTATAAGTGATAAAAGTGTATTTGTACTGTTAGCAATTGGAGTACTAGGTATAATTTTCTGTATTTTAAGTTTCATGAAAAGGAACTGCGGTTATACACTTATATCATTATCAGCTAGCACTTTTTTTATTACAGAATTTGTTCTCATAAAAATTTTTGATATAAAGGAATTTTAGGGTTTTGTAGTAGAATTCCTTAAACACCGTAGTTTTCGGAGAAAACTGTGGGAGCCCTGCTATAGACTACCGGTAAGCGATTGTAGAGGCTCGCCGGAGGCGAGTTCCGAAGCAACGCGTAGGAATGAAGGCGAAAGCCGGAACCACGAAAAGCGCGACCGCTTGCGTGAGCAAGCGGATACCGCCAAAAGAAGATGGAGAGTTTGGTGATGGTAGTTTAAATCAAACTTATGCTCCGAATTCTGAAGAATTAATAAAATAACAGATGCCTCTGGGGAAATAAATTATGAATATGGTAAGCTTGGTGAAATAATAAAAGAAACCAGAATAATAAAGAGTCACCTTAGTGGTGATTTACAAAAATCTGCTGTCATGGAATATGGCTCTGATTATCTTGGACGAATGCAATTTATTACATATCCGGATGGCGAAACCATTCATTATGAATATGATGCAGGCGGCCAGGTTAAAAAGGTTTCTGGTATTAATTATGGAAAAGAATTTATTTATGTAGAAAACATTTTATATGATGAGTATGGACAGCGTACCGAAATTCAATATGGAAATGGAGTAAAAACAAATTATGAATATAATCCTGCACGGCGTTGGTTAACTAACATTAAAACCCAGAATGAATGGGGTGTGCAGTTCCAGAACATAAACTATAACTTTGATAAAGTTGGAAATATAAAAGAATATAAAAATGATTGTTTAATAGGATTAAATGGAAATTATAGTACAAGTCAAAGTTATACATATGATGATTTATATCAATTAACAAGTGTAACAGGTAATACAACTTATAATCCTTACAATTCTATGAATCCAGAATATATATCTGAATACAGACAGGATTATGTTTTTGATACCATAGGACTTGGAAATATGACAGCAAAAGGAAGTACTGAGAAAGTTACACCGGCTAAAACAATTGGGGATGATTTAAATTACAGCATGGTTTGTAATTATGATAGTAATTATGCACACAGGTTAATTAATGTTGGAAACCGCTATTATAAATATGACCTTAATGGAAATATAATATGTGAAAAGGACGGTAATTTTGAAGAAGAAACTGTTCAATACGGACATAAGATTAACCATGAACAGGAAGAAGTATATTCTACAGATTATGCCTGGGGCTATTATAAAACCAAAGAAGAAAATAATAAAAGCAAAGGCTATGAACGAATATATACCTGGAATGAAAAAAATCAGCTGATAGCAAGTTCAGATGCCAGTCATAATTTAGTTTATGTTTATGGTCATGATGGACAGCGGACAAATAAATATGGTTTGCATAATGAAACTATATATTTTAATAAAATGTGGGCTTTACATACCGACAGCGGAAATTCTCTTTTTGGCGGTCAGTATATTAAAAATATCTATCTTGGAGATACAAGAATTGTAACAAAATTAAATTCTGGAAGTAATCCAAGCTTAGAAGAGGAGGAAACCAGACAATATTATTACCATAGTGATCATTTAGGTTCTGCAACTTTAATAAGTGATTACAAAGGTGATGAATATCAGAGAATTGAATACACTCCATATGGAGAAACCTGGGTAGAAAAAACAAGAAATACAGGCACAGATTTCTTACCATACAAGTTTACTGGTAAAGAACTAGACGAAGAGACAGGTTTGTATTACTATGGTGCCAGATATTACGATGCCCGGTATTCTAGGTGGCTGAGCACGGACCCGGCGCTGGGAGAGTATGTTCCGGGTGCTGGTTATGATTCTTCGAAGCTTCCGGGTATGGGCGGTGTGTACAACACTGTAAACTTGAGTCTGTATCATTATGCAGGGAATAATCCGATGAGGTACACAGACCCTGATGGAAGAGAAATTTGGGATGAAACTGGAAAATCTTGTGAGATTTCCCAAAATGATACTCTTAGTAAAATTACGCAAAATTTTAATCAAAGCAATGGTACAGATATCTCTTATGAAGATGTTGCAAAAGCAAATAATATTGCTGACCCAGATAAAATATATTCAGGAAACACTTTAGACTTTAGTTCTTTTCTTAATAATTCAGAAATGACTTCTTCAAATAATAATCCAAGTGAAAAATCACATACGGGTTATTACAGTAATGCTGGTAATTTTCTCATAGGATTTGGAGAGTTTGTATCAGGAGTTGGAATTATAGTTGGAGGTGGATTTGCGGCTGCAGCACTTGCTCCAGAAACTGTTGGTGGTTCTGCAATGATTGGATATGATGCTATGATAACGGGTGGAGCCTTATCTGCATATGGAATCACTAGAATGGTTGGAGAAAATAATAAACCATTTGGGGAAGATTTAAAAAGTATTTTAGTGCCACCAATGGCAGCATTTGCAGATGTCGATATAAGGGAAGTAAAAAAATGAGATTCGAACGTCTTTTAATTTTGGTAATGAGTATTTTTTTCATTTTATTTTCATTCACTATTAGATTTTTTATAAATGGCATAATAAAAAAGTCGTCAAAAAGAACAGAAGAGAATAAGAAAAAAGAAATACGAAAAGGAAATATAATT